>DATHIG010000807.1:0-4027 GCA_035490035.1 Actinomycetes bacterium | reverse complement strand
AGGGTGCGGTGCTCGATGCGGCCGTGGGCGTGGTCGCGGGTGCGGTCCAGCACCGGCACGCGATGCCAGGGCAGCTCGGTGCAGCGCCGCAGCAGGGTGGGCTGGTTGGCCTTCACGGTGAGCAGGTAGTGGGCCTGCTTTCGAGTGACCAGGAACTCGGCAGCCTCCGGGTGGGTGTGCAGCGCGTCTTATGCCGATCACTTCGTTATGCCGATGTGGCCCGCGGTGGCCGCTGGTGAGGCGGTGACCGCGCTGGCGAGGTCGGCATAATCACAGGCCTTCGAGGAAGGCGATGATCGCGTCTGGCGGTTGGTAGCGGCCTGGTGTGGTGCCGGCCGGGGCGGTGCGGGCGAGGGCTTGTTCTTTGAGTGCGAGGTCGGCGTGGATGTAGACCTGGGTGGTGGCGACCTGCTCGTGGCCCAGCCACAAGGCGATGACGGTGGTGTCCACGCCGGCCTTGAGCAGTCGCATGGCCGCGGTGTGTCGCAGCACGTGCGGTGCGATCTTCTTCTCGGCAAGGGTCGGGCAGGTCAGCGCGGCGGTGGTGGCGTGTGTGGCCAGGCGCTGCTGGACGGCGTCGGGGCTGAGCGGGGTGCCGCGGCGGGTCGGGAACAACGGGTCGGCGGGCAGGCCGGCGCGTTCGGCCTGCCAGGCGTGCAGGACGGCGGTGACGCCGCCGGTCAGCGGGGTGATCCGCTGTTTTCGGCCTTTGCCCAGGCAACTGACGTGGGCTCCTGTTCCCAGGTGCACGTCGATGCAGGTCAGTGCGGTCAGCTCCGAGACGCGCAGGCCGGTGTGGACTGCCAGCGCCAGCAGGGCGTGGTCACGTCGTCCGGTCCAGGTGGCCTGGTCGGGGGCGGCGAGCAGCGCGTCGGTCTCGGGCTCGGTGAGGTAGGTGATGAGGGTCTGGTCGAAGCGTTTGGGTGGGATCGCCAGGACTCGTTGGATGACGGCCGCGTCCTGGGGGTGGACCAGGGCAGCGAAGCGGAACAACGAGTGCACGGCGGCCAGGCGGGCGTTGCGGGTCCGCACGCTGTTGCCGCGCTCGTGCTCGAGGTGGTCCAGGAACGCGCCGACCAGCGCAGCGTCCAGATCGGCGATCTCCAGTTGGGAGGGCGCCTTGCCGGTGTGCTGCTCGGCGAAGGCCAGCAGGAGCTTGAACGCGTCTCGGTAGGCGGCGATGGTGTGGCCGCTGGCCTGGCGTTGCCGGGCCAACCGGTCGGTGAAGAACGCCTGGAGGGTCGGGGCGAGCGTGCTCACCGCCGACCTGCCCGATGGGCGTCAACACGTTGCCCGGCCAGCGCGAGCAGCTCCGGCGCGGCCGACAGGTACCAGTAGGTGTGGGTGGGATCGGTGTGGCCCAGGTAGGTCGACAGCCGCGGCAGCAGGGCCTGCACGTCGGCGCCGCGGGCGTACCAGTCCAGCACGGTGGCCACCGCGAAGCTGTGGCGAAGGTCGTGGATCCTCGGCCGGCAGGATGCCGAACGAGCGGTGAGGCCGGCCTGGCGGACCAGCCGGTGGAAGGTGCGCCAGACGTTGTTGTAGCGCAGCCGGGTGCCCGCGGTGGAGATCAACAGCGCGGGGCTGGTCGGCGCCGGGAGCAGCTCATCACGCACCTGCAGGTAGTCCCGCAACGCAGCCACGGTGCTTGGGTGCAGCGGGACCTGGCGGGACTTGCCGAACTTGCTGTGGAGCACCCGCAGCAGCCCATCGTGGTCGGCGTCGAGGTCATCGCGGTCGAGCCGGATCGCCTCGCCGACGCGCATCCCGGTGACGGCCAGCAGGCCGATCAGGGTCTGGTAGGTCGCCGCCCCAAGCGGGCGGGGCAGGGTGCCGGCGGCGTGGACGAGCGCGGTGAGGTCGGCCTGAGAGTACAGGTAGGGGGTTGCCCGGCGTGGCCCGCACCGGATCAGTCCTGGTGGCGGGACCTCGACGCGCGGGTCGAGGGCGTGCAGGTGGGCGGCGAACCCACGCACCGTCGACAACCGGTGCGCCCACCAGCGCGGCGTGGCATCGGCGGGCAACCTCGCCCAGGCCAGCGCATGGTCGATGGTGGGTGCGTCGGCGTTGTGGTCGTGCAGGTAGGCGACGAACTGGGCCAGCAGCTTCTCCGCCTGTTCGAGCTTGAATCCCAGCGCCCGGCGGATGCTCAGATAGTCGGCCAGCGCCTGCTGCAGCGGGCTCATGCGGCACCTGCCGGCCAGGGGCGGGCCAGCGGGCGCAGGGCATCGGTGTCCACTTTCGCGTAGATCGCTGTGGTGAGCGCGCGGCGATGCCGCAGCACCTGCCCGATCTCGCTCAATGGCCCGCCGGCGCGCAGCATGCCGGTGGCTGCGGTGTGCCGCAGCCGGTGGGCGTAGATCGGGCCCAGCCCGGCCCGGCGTGCGGCACGGGCCACCACCTGGGTCACCGCGCCGCGGGTCAACGCCTGCTGCGGGGCCCTGACCCGCATGAACACCTCCCGGCCGCCAGCGGTGGCGGTGGCGGCGGGACGCCCGGCGGTCAGGTAGGCCACGATCGCCTGCCCGACATCGGCCGGTAGCGGCAGCCGGTCATGCCGGTTGCCCTTGCCGTGGACGGTGATCTCACCGCGCCGCCAGTCAATGTCGTCCAACCGCAACGCGGCCGCCTCGGAAGCGCGCAGCCCGAGCCGGGCCAGCACCGTGAGGATCGCCAGGTCCCGCCGTCCCACCGCGGTGTGCTGATCGCAAGACGCCAGCAGCGCCGCAACCTGGTCGGCTTGCAGCGCCGTGGGCAGGCCGGTGAGCTTCCAGGCGGCCACCGACGGCACCACGGCGGCCAGCGGCTGGTCGATGAGCCCCTCGACGTGCAGGAACCGCAGCAGCGACCGCAGCGCGGTCACCATCCGCGACGCCGTCCCACCACGAGCGTCGTGGCAGCGGGCGACAACGTACGCGGTGACCGCACCGGCGCTCAGCTGCTCCACACTGCCTCGGCCGGTCGTGTCCAAACCCGCAAGGAACGGCCGGACCAGCTCCACATTGCGCCGGATCGTCGCCTCGGCAAGACCGCGCTCCCCGGCCAGGTAGCGGGCATAGTGAGACAGCAACGCCTCCACCGGCGCCGTCGGCCCCGGTGGCACCGGCGCCGGGGCCACCTCCCGCCGTTGCAGGAACCCCAGCAGGGGCTGCAACGCCCGACTCGTCCGATGGTTGGCGCGCCGCGCGCTGCGGCGCTCCGCCACATAGGCGTCCACCACCGCGGGCGTCAACGCGAAACCGTCCAAGCCCTGACCGGCAAGCCACCGGCTCAGGTGTCCCATCAACTGCAGGTGCACAGCGGCAGCGTCCGGCGAGTACCCCCGCTCCGCCAGCTCACCACGAAAGCCTTCCGCGTATGGCTCCAACGGTCCGGCCACCCGAACCCGTGATGGATCCCTCATGGTCTTCTCCTCTTCGTCGCGGATCGGAGAGAGAAGACTGACCAAGCCTGTGATTATGCCGACCTCGCCAGCGCGGTCACCGCCTCACCAGCGGCCACCGCGGGCCACATCGGCATAACGAAGTGATCGGCATAAGACGCGCTGCACACCCATCCTGATGCCGCCGAGTTCCTGGTCACCAGCAAGCAGGCGCACTACCTGTTCTGTGTCAAGGCCAACCAGCCCACACTGCTGGCCCGCTGCGCTCGCCTGCCCTGGCACCATGTCCCCGTGCTGGACCGCACCCGCGACCGCGGCCACGGCCGCATCGAGCTGCGTACCCTCAAGGTCGTCACCGTGCACCACTTCGGGTTCCCGCACACCGCCCAGGTCCTCCAGGTCACCCGCAAGACCCGCGACCTGCGCGACGGCAACATCCGGCGGTGGCGGACCGTGGTCGTCTACGCGATCACCAGCCTCGCCTTCGCCCAGTCCAGCCCGGCCCGGCTTGCCGACCTCCTCCGCGGACACTGGGCGATCGAGAACGGCCTGCACTACGTGCGGGATGTGACCTTCGCCGAGGACGCCTCCCGGGTCCGGACCGGCACCGCCCCACAGGTCATGGCATGCCTGCGCAACCTGATC
>DATHIG010000806.1:0-5680 GCA_035490035.1 Actinomycetes bacterium | reverse complement strand
TCCTACAACGTCGGGAGCCTGCTCGCCCTGGCCGTGCTGGCGGGGACCACCTTCCTGTTGACCGGGATCACCCAGGTGATGACCGCCGCCAGGGTCCAGAGCTGGCGCTGGCTGTACGTGGTCGGGGGTGGGTTGTCGATCCTGGCTGGGGTGCTGGCGTTTGTCTGGCCGGGGCGGACCGTGCTGGTGCTGGCCGGGATCCTGGCCTGGTTCCTGGTGTTCAAGGGGATCGTGGACGTGGTCGGGGCGCTGGCCTCGATCGGGCGGCCGTTCTGGTGGGTGGGGCTGATCCTGGGCGTGCTGGAGCTGCTGCTGGGGATCTGGGCGGCCGGCTATCCGGGTCGGTCGCTGTTTGTGTTCGTCAACCTGGTCGGGGTGTATGCCATCTTCTATGGCTTCACCGAGGTGTTCGCCGCCTTCGACCTGCGCGGGCTGGGCCACCACCTCGACCAGACGACTCCAGAACGACCCGCCCAGTAGGCACCCGCCGGTTCACAGATCGCGCGGGGGGCGACTCGGCTTTGGTGCCGCGCGCCCGCTTGCGTTGACGGAGGCGAGGGCTCGTTCGCGGTCGTCGGTCATGGTTGGGACGGCGAGCTCCCGGCGGCATGCAGCAGATCCGCTCACGCACTTGCGGCATGACCTGGCGCTCGGGGGCTGCGATCGTTGTAGCAATCCAAGCGAAACGAGCTCACCAAGACCGGCAACCCCAAGTCCATCGACCAGCACGGCTTCGCCCAGACATCATCTCCTGAGGGTCGAGGTGTCCCATGCGCCCCATGACGCTGGCGGTGCTGATGCTGGGGGTGGCGCTCGCCGGGTGTGGAGGTTCCGGTGAGCCGGTGATCGACCCCGGGGACGGCGGCAGCTACACGGTGGACCTGGACCCGGCGAACTTCGTCACCACGATCGACAACCCCTGGCTGCCATTCACCCCGGGGAGCCGATGGCTGTACGAAGCCGCTCCCGGGGAACGCAACCAGGTGGTCGTGACCGGCCAGACCCGAAAGGTCATGGGAATCACGGCCACGGTGGTGCGGGACACCGAGACGCACGGCGGCCAGGTGGTCGAGGACACCTTCGACTGGTACGCCCAAGACCGGGACGGCAACGTCTGGTACCTGGGGGAGGCCACCAAGGCGGTCAGGGACGGCCGGACGTCCCCTGCCGGGTCCTGGGAGGCCGGCGTCGCCGGTGCCCTGCCCGGCATCATCATGAAGGCCGACCCACGGGTCGGGGACGCCTACCGGCAGGAGTTCTACCGCAGCCACGCGGAGGACATGGGCAAGGTGGTCCGCACCGGGGCGTCGGAGACGGTCCCGTTCCGCTCCTTCGACGACCTGCTGGTGACCCAGGACTGGACCCCGTTGGAGCCCAAGGTCGTGGAGGAGAAGTACTACGCCAAAGGGGTCGGCCTGATCCTGGAGACCACGGTTCGAGGCGGCTCGGGCCGCAACCAGCTGATCAGCTACCAGCCCGGATGATCGCCGAGGCAGGCTGACCAGGTAGGCGGAGGCTGGTGGTGGACCGAGATTCCTGCATTTGCGGGTGGCCCCTTCTTTCTGGGACAGCCCATCATGACGAGCGTGCTGGTTGTCTTGCTTCATGAGGCGCGCCGGGACGGCGGGCCAGACCGCGGCTCCCGCCGAGCACTGTCGGGGGAGGGGTTGGGATGCGACGTCCTCACGTCGCTTCTGCCGCAGCGACGTTGCTGTTGGTGCTGTTCGCTTCGGCGTGTGGACGTGCCAGTTCCACCGAAGCGGCCACCGCGACCACCATCGCCGAAAAGGTGGTCACCGAAAAGGACTTCAACCGCGACAGGTTCTCGGACCCGACCACCATCGACAACCAATGGCTTCCCCTCAACCCAGGGGCCCAGCTCGTCTACGAAGGGTCCGCCATCGATGGCGACCGGAGGATTGCTCGTCGCGTGATCTTCACGGTCACCGACCTGACCAAGGTCATCGACGGCGTGCGCACCCTGGTCGCCTGGGACAGGGACTACAACGACGGCCAGCTGGTCGAGCCGGAGCTCGTCTTCTTCGCCCAGGACAACGACGGGCACGTCTGGACCCTGGGCCAGTACCCCGAGGAGTACGAGGACGGGGAGCTCGTCAAGACCCCAGCCTGGATCGCCGGACTGCAAGGCGCCAAAGCGGGCCTCGTCATGCGTGCCCAGCCGCGGACGGGGACCTCCGACTACTCCCAAGGCCTTGGGCCCAAGGTGGAGTATGCGGACCGCGCCAAGGTCCACAAGACCGGCCAGGAGACCTGTGTCGCCTTCGGCTGCTATCGGGATGTGTTGGTGACCGAGGAGTGGGACGCGGCCGAGCCGGCCGCCCGCCAGCTCAAGTACTACGCGCCCGGGGTGGGCAATGTTCGCGTCGGCTGGGCGGGTCATGACGCAGAGCAAGAGGTCTTGTCACTGGTCAACCTCACACAGCTCAGCCCCCAGGCGATGGCGGAGGTCCGCCGGCAGGCGCTGAAGCTCGAGCAGCGCGCCTATGTGATCAGCAAGGACCTGTACGGTCGCACGGCACCGGCGGAGCCGGCATCTGGGATCGGACAGTCCCCGTAGGCATCCGGGCCGCGGCACGACCGACCGGGTGATCCCGTCCCTGGCCGGGCGGTCCGGCCGGCCAGGGACGGGCGGTGCTCGGGCCGCTAGGCCGGCAGTTCCAGCACCGGACGCACCTCGATCGTCCCGTAGCTGGCGCCAGGGATCTTGGCGGCCAGCTCCAGCGCCTCGTCCAGGTCGTTGCACTCGACCAGGTAGTAGCCGCCGAGCTGCTCGGGGGTCTGGACCGCCGGGCCGTCGCTGATCTGGGTGTTGCCGTCCCGGACCCGCACGCTGGTCGCGTCGGCGACCCGCAGCAGCGGCTCCCCACCGCGAAGGACGCCCCGCTGGGTGACCTCGCCGTGGAATTCGTTGTATCCCTTGGCCTCGGCGTCCCCCTCTGGGGTGCCCCACTCGGGCCGGTCGGCCTCGTTGGTGTAGATGAGCAGCGTGTAGCGCATCGCGCGCTCCTTCCCGTTGGCCGGCGCTTCTCGCCGTCCTCACTACGACGACGATCAGGCAACGCTGAAATCGACAGAGCAAGCCACAACGGTGGACGCCCGGGAGTGCTGGCGGCTGAGGTCCCCGCTCGCCTAGGGACGCTCCTGCTGCCTGAGCGCCACCCGGCGTCCCGCCAGGTAGGCCGAGACGTTGACGGCGGCGTGCGCCAGCACGGGCGCGAGCAGGCTGCGCGAGCGCAGCCGCAGCCACGAGAACCCAGCCCCGGCCGCTGCCGTCGACAGTGTGGTCGCCAGCAGGGCGAGCCCACGCCCCCGACCAGCG
The DNA here is from genome assembly GCA_035490035.1 of Actinomycetes bacterium. Classification (GTDB taxonomy): domain Bacteria; phylum Actinomycetota; class CALGFH01; order CALGFH01; family CALGFH01; genus CALGFH01. Next base: position 2,340 of record DATHIG010000806.1, on the reverse strand, counting down.
TCGTCGACCAGCGTGCTCACCGGGTTGCCCTCATAGTGGTCGAGGGTCGGCAGCACGTGCCACGCCCCGAACGCCAGCGACGTCCACAGGACGGCATTGGCGGTCCCGCGCCGCCGCCGGAACAAGGCCAGCAGCGCGCCGCGGAACAGCAGCTCCTCAGCGAGCGCGGTGGCGAACGGGATCCGGAGGGCGAGGTGGTAGCCGGCCTGGCCGCGGCCAACCTCGCTGACCCGCCGGTCGTGGAAGAACCGTCGCGTGGCCGGTAGGGCGGCGCCCGCCGCCACCGCGCCGCCGGCCGCCCCCGCCGCGACCAGGCCCAGGCGCAGCCCGCTGGCGGCGTCGTCGGGCCGGATGCCGAGGTCGCCGGCGCTGCACCCGACCCGCCTGGCGAAGCGGGCAAGCCCGACCGCGATCGCGAGGTTGGTGACCGAGTCCGCCGGCGCCGGCAGCAGCCGGTGCACGACCACGTTGTGCAACGCCAGCACGCCGACGCCAATCAGCTCCGGCGGCAGTTGCCGCCCCGCGACAGGCTGGCGGCGTTTGGTGCGGCTCTGGGGTCCACTCGACCCGGTTCTGCCCGCAGGTTGGAGGCTCCGAATCATCACGCCTGGATGATGACTGTTCACCGGCTGGTCAGGCACACTCCCAGCTGGGGGCCGACCGGCCCACGACCGAGAGCGGGAGCCAACACGATGCAGCGACTGAGCGCGATGCTCCGCGAGGTCCGCTGGTCGGACCAGTCGCAGCGGCTGGCAGGGTGGCTGAACCCAGTGGTGGCCTCGCCCGCGGCACCACTGGAGTCGATGGCGGCATTGGACGCCTTGGGGCCGTCGTTGATGCCGCGCACCTCGAGGTTGCAGGGCATGGCAACCGGCGGCGCTCTGCACGATCTCGGCAACGGGTTGTGGGACCGCCACCCGGCCCAACGGGCGATCCGGCCGCTGGCCACCAGCGCCGCGCTGACTGGTGGGCTGCTCTGGTGGGGAGCGCGCCGGCTGACCGAACGGGAGGCCGCGGTGGAACGCTGGCCCCTGCCGCAGAAGACCACCCTGCCGGCAACCCTGGCCACCTCCTATGTGACCATCGCGGTCGGGACCGGGCTGACCAGGGGGGCTTCCTGGTCCCGCGGCCTGGTGGAAGCCTATCTCGGGCCCGGGCCGTCCAAGCGGCTGCTGGCCCGGCTGCTCAACGCCGGCATCTGGGCCGGGGCTGCGACCGCCGCCTACAACATCGCCATCGCCAACATCGGCCGCGCCAACGAGACGGTGGAGCCTGCCTACGACACCCCGCCGCCAAGCCGCCTGGTGTCGGGCAGCGCCGAGAGCCTGCTGCCATTCGAAGACCTCGGCCAGCAGGGACGCCGCTACGTCACCGACGTGCTCACCCCGCAGCTGATCGGACAGGTCATGGGCGAGGCCGCGGTCGCCCAGCCGATCCGGGTCTATGTCGGGTTCAACAGCCAACCGGTCTACCAGACCGGCAGGGCGGAGCTGGCGCTTGCCGAGCTGGCCCGCAGCGGCGCCTTCGACCGCTCGGTGCTGCTGCTGGTCTCCCCCACCGGCACCGGGTGGGTCGACCACACCCTGATCGAGACGGCCGAGCTTCTCACCCGCGGCGATATCGCCACCTGCTGCATCCAGTACGGCCGCTACCCGTCGTTCCTGTGCCTGCAGAAGGTCGCCCTCGGCGGCAGCCAGTTCCGGCTGTTGCTCTGGGGCATCAAGCAGCGGCTGGAGGAACGCCCGCCCGAGCGACGCCCGCGGGTGCTGGTCTTCGGCGAGAGCCTCGGCGCCTGGACCAGCTCGGATGTCGTCATGTACCAGGGCATCGAGGGCTTCGACCACTACGGCATCGACCGGGCCCTGTGGGTCGGCCTGCCGGGAATGGCGAAATGGTCCCGCAACGGCATGGCCCGCGGCTCGAGCACCCTCGTGCCCGAGGGCACCGTCGGGGTCTTCGACCGTCACGAGCAGCTGGCCGCCCTCCAGCAGCAGCAGCGCGAACGGCTGCGGGCAGTGATCCTGTCCCACCACAACGACCCCATCGCCGTGCTCAGCCCCGACCTGCTGGTGCAGTCGCCGCCGTGGCTGGCCGACGGCCGGCGCGGCCGCGGCGTCCCCGAGCGCATGCGCTGGACACCACTGGTCACCTTCATCCAGATCGCGGTGGACGCCGCCAACGCCATGGTCTCGGTGCCCGGCAAGTTCGGCTCGTTCGGCCACGACTACCGCGCCGACATGGTGCGGTTCGTCCGCGACGCTTACGCCCTACCCGCCGCCAGCGACGCCCAGGTGGCGGGCATCGAGGCGGTCCTGCGGTCCCTGGAGCTGGAGCGGGCGG
>DATHIG010000805.1:0-2799 GCA_035490035.1 Actinomycetes bacterium | reverse complement strand
TCGTTACGCTCGGTGGCCGGGCGGCGCAGCGACCCGCCGAGGCGGGTGCCGACGGCGGTCGCGTCGTAGGCCGCCCAGGCGTCGTACATGGCCGTGTGCACCATGGCCAGGGCGCGGGCGTTGATCGTCGGGCCGGTCTTCACCGCCCGGATCGCGGCCAGGGTCTGCTCGTCCCAGCGCAGGACGACGTTGTCGCCGGGCCTCGGCCCGTAGTTGTCGAGCGGGTACAGCGGCCCCGGCCCGAGCGGCAGGGCGGGCAGCGGGAGGCTGATCTCCAGGCCGACGCCGGCCTCGACGTCGGCGGTGGCGGTGGTCACCACGGCGCCGAACAGCGCCACCACCAGCGTGAGGACCAGGACGAGTCGACGGCTCACGGCACTGCCCCCCCTTGTACGTACGGCTGCCCAACAACGCCGAACCATAGCAACCTCCTGCCAGCGAAAACAAAGCCGTCCGGACAGGAAAAGTGCTGAGTTTCGTACGTCCGACCTGGGGAAGCGGCTCACCGTCCACGCGCGGCAGCACGCCGTCGGGCGGTCGCGGCGGATTGAGCCAATCGCCTCCGGGTGCCACCATGCCCGGGCCGGACCGCACCGACATGAAGGGACCGAGGTTGCCCGACGCCACCGTGCCGCTGGTGGACGTGCGCGCCGCCTACCTGGCTCAGCAGCGCGAGCTGGACCAGGCCGTGGCCAGGGTGGTCCGGACCGGCGGCTTCATCCTCGGGCCCGAGGTGGCGGGCTTCGAGGCGGCCTTCGCGGCGTTCTGCGGCACCCGGCGTGCGGTCGGGGTGGGCTCGGGCACGGCCGCGATCCACCTGGCCCTGACCGCCCTCGGGATCGGGCCCGGTGACGAGGTCGTCACGGTCGCCCACACCTTCACCGCCTCGGCCGAGGCGGTCGCCCAGGCCGGTGCCAGGCCCCGGTTCGTCGACGTCGACCAGGGCACCGGCGGGATGGACCCCAAGGCGCTGGCCGAGGCGGTCGGCGGGGCCGCGGCGGTCCTGCCCGTCCACCTGTACGGCCTGCCGGTCGACATGGCCGGGGTGCTGGCCGTCGCCGGCAACGCCGGCGTCCCGGTGATCGAGGATGCCGCCCAGGCCCACGGGGCGTCCCTGGTCATGGCCGGGGGCCAGGGCTCCCGGCGAGCCGGTTCCATCGGCCGGCTGGGCACGTTCAGCTTCTACCCGAGCAAGAACCTTGGCGCGTTCGGGGACGCCGGGGCGGTCACCACCGACGACGACGCCCTGGCCGACCGCGTTGCCCGGCTCCGCGACCACGGCCGGACCTCGAAGTACGAGCATGCCGAGGTGGGCTGGGGCGAGCGCCTCGACGCGCTCCAGGCGGCGGTGCTCAGGGTCAAGCTGGACCGGTTGGAGGCGGGCAACGCGGCCCGCGAGCGCCTGGCCCGCCGGTACGACGAGGCCCTGGCCGGGCTGGGCGACCTGGCGCCCCCGGCCAGGGTCGAGGGCCGGGCCAGCGCCTGGCACCTCTACGTGGTCCGGACCACGCGACGGGACGACCTGCTGGCCGCCTGCCGCGCGGCCGGGATCGGCGCCGGCATCCACTACCCGGTGCCGCTGCACCTCCAGCCGGCCTGGCGGCACCTCGGCTACGCCAGGGGCGACCTGCCGGTCACCGAGGCGTGGGCGGCCGAGTGCCTGTCCCTCCCGCTCTACCCGGAGCTGGTCCCGGCCCAGCAGGACCGGGTCATCCAGGCCGTCCGCGGGTTCTTCGGCGAGCGCTGACCCGGCCTGCCACCAGGTGACCCGAGGTGGTCAACCACCCTCGCATCAACCGGCTCGGAGGGAAGAGGCATGGGCCGCACGCCCCGCGCCGTGCGGCCCACGCGCCCGTAGCCGATCAGCGGCCGGTGACCATCAGCGCTTGCTGCCGGCCGCCTCGGCGGGAGCTCAGCGATCACCTCCTTCCCTGACGGCCGCGGGCCGGGCGGCCCGCAGGAACAGAGCACCCGCCGCCAGCAGCGCGACGGCCATCATGGCCAGCAGGTCGCTGGCGGCGCCGGTGAACGCCAGGGCGCGGCCGGCCGAGACCAGCGGGCGGAGTGGAGCGAACGCAGGGATGGTGCCGGCCGGGTCGCCGCTGGTTCCCGGGGTGAGGCCGGTGGTACCGGTCTGGCCCGGCGTCCCGATGGTGCCGGTCTGGCCGGTCGTGCCGGTGGTGCCGGTGGTGGCGGTCTGGCCCGTCGTTCCCGGCGGCGGTGCGGTCGTGCCGTCGGTGCTGGTGTCCTGGGTGGCGCGGCAGCTGGCCGAGGTGTCACCGAGCAGGCCGACGCTGTTGCCGCACGCGGTCACCGGCACCGACGGTGAGAGGCCGGCCACGCCCACGGCCGCCTCGTTGCCGGAACCGGTCGAGCCGGCCCCGGTCGAACCGCCGGAGGTGCCGCCACTGCCACTGCCACTGGAGCTGGCCTGCTGGCTGGCCCCGCAGCCGGCCGAGGCATCACCAAGAACGCCGACCCCGTTGCCGCACACGGTCACCGGAACCGACGGCGAGATGCTGCCGATACCGGCGTCCACCTGGTTGCCGGAGGCCGCGCCGTCGAGCAGCGAACCGCCGGACGAGGTCCCGGTCGAGCTGCCGGTCCCAGCGGACGCCCCGCTGCCGGTCCCGGTCGAACCGGTCGTCGCGCCCTGCTGGCTGGCGCCGCAACCGGCCGAGGCGTCACCAAGAACGCCGACCCCGTTGCCGCAGACACTCACCGGGACGGTCGGCGAGATATCGCCCACGTCGGCGCCGGCCTGGTTGCCGGAGCCGATCGGCCCCGACCCGAGTACCA
>DATHIG010000804.1:0-8192 GCA_035490035.1 Actinomycetes bacterium | reverse complement strand
CGGTCGAGCAGGTGCGGCGGGTGCTCCACGGCGCCCGGCTGGTGCCCCTGCCCGATCCGAAGCCGGGCGTGGCCGGCCTGCTCCACGACGATGGTGGCGCGGTCACGGTCCTCTCCCCCCTGGGCGCGACCCGAGGCCAGGTGCTGGTGCTCGACCACCAGGGGAAGGCGGTCGGCCTGCTGGTGGACGAGGTCACCGGCGTCGAGCGGCTCCAGGACTCGGAGACCGGGACGCCACCGGCCGGACAGCGGTCGCCGCTGGTCGCCGGCATCCTCACCGGAAGCCTGGGTTCTGGCCCGCCCGAGGGCGAGTTCCTGCTGCTGCTCGACGTTGCCGTCCTGGCCGAAGGGCTGTCCGGGTGAGCCCCCCGGCGGTGGTGGTCGCCGAGGACTCGCTGGTGATCCGGGCCGTGCTGGTCGAGCAGCTGCAGTCCCACGGCTACCGGGTGATCGAGGCCGGCGACGGCGAGCAGGCACTGGCCGCCTGCCACCGTGAGCAGCCCGACGTGGTGCTCCTCGACGTCGAGATGCCCCACCTGGACGGGCACGCCGTGCTGGCCAGGATCAAGACCGAGCCACAGCTCGCCGACATCCCGGTCGTGTTCGTGACCTCACGGGTGACCACCCAGGACGTGGTCGAGGGGCTCCGCCTCGGCGCCCACGACTACCTGCGCAAGCCGTTCGAGCCGAGCGAGCTGCTGGCCCGGGTCCACGCGGCCGTGCGGATCAAGGCCCTCCAGGACGAGCTGCGCGTCCGCAACGCCGAGCTGGAGCTGGCCAGCCGTACCGACGCCCTCACCGGCCTGCGCAACCGGCGCCACCTGGAGGACCAGCTCCAGCGGCTGACCGGGACGCCCGGCCGGCTCGCGGTGCTGCTGCTCGACATCGACCGGTTCAAGCTGGTGAACGACACGCACGGCCACGCCGCCGGCGACGAGGTCCTGCGGGTGGTGGCCAGACGGCTCGAGCAGGCGGCCCGGCCAGGGGACGTGCCCGGCCGCTGGGGTGGCGAGGAGTTCCTGGTCGTGTTGCCGGAGACCGACTCTGACCAGGCGGTGTCGCTCGGCGAGCAGGCTCGGCGGGCGATCGCGGCCGCACCGGTGGCAGTGGACCAGGCGCCCCTGCGGGTGACGGCGAGCGTCGGGGTGGCCTGCGGCGCCGGGGACGGCTGGGAGGGACTGGTCCGCCGGGCCGACCGCGGCCTGTACGCGGCCAAGGAGAGCGGTCGCAACCGGGTCGTCACCGGCCCGCCGGCCGAGCTGGGGATCTCGACACCGGACGGCCGAGATGCGTCAAGATAGGGAGGACGGAAAGTCGCTCGAACGGGCAGAGGGAGACGGGGATCCGGTTGGCCGACCAGCGGGTGATCGGGAAGGTCGGACGGGTGACCGGCACGATCGCGCCCGAACGGGTCGGCGAGGTCATGATCTCCATCCGCGGCGGCAGCGAGGCCTTCAACGCCTACGCGGCCGACACCAAGGACACGATCTCCACCGGCACCCGGGTCGTCGTCATCGAGTACTTCCCGCCACGGACCGTCGTGGTCAGCCCGATGTAGGGCTGCGTCGAAAGGCAGAGCAATGGACCCCCTGATCCTGGCCGGTGGCGCCGTCGTCGGCCTGGCCGTCCTGTTCGCGATCTTCAAGCTGATGTGGCGGGTCGCCGAGCCCAACGAGGCCCTGGTGATCTCCGGCCTGCGCGAGCACTCGACCCCGCCGGGAGCCGGCGAGAGCATGGGCTTCCGCATCGTCACCGGCAAGGGCACCCTTGTCCTGCCGGGGATCCAGACGGTTCGCCGGCTGTCGCTGGACCTGCGCGAGGCCCAGCTGTCGATTGACTGCGTCACCCATCAGGGCATCCCGCTCGGCATCCAGGGCGTGGTCATCTTCAAGGTCGGCGACGACCTCGTCTCGATCGCCAATGCCGCCCGGCGCTTCCTCGACCAGCAGCAGCAGATGGACGCCCGGGTGCACAACGTGTTCGCCGGCCACCTGCGGGCGATCGTCGGCAACATGACCGTCGAGGAGATGATCCGCGACCGGGAGAAGCTCACCTCCCTGACCCGCCAGTCCTCCGGGTCGGAGATGGAGAAGCTCGGCCTGATCGTCGACTCGCTCCAGGTCCAGGAGATCCACGACCCGACCGGCTACATCAAGAACCTGGCCCTGCCCCACGCGGCGGCGGTGTCGCGGGAGGCGCGCATCGCCCAGGCCCACGCCGACCGGGAGGCGACAACGGCCGAGCAGCAGGCCGACGCCCTCAAGGCCGAGGCCCGGCGCGAGAGCATGATCAAGCAGGCCGGGTTCCAGGCCGAGGTCGACCAGGCGTCCGCCCAGGCCCAGCAGGCCGGGCCGCTGGCCGACGCCTCCGCCCGCCAGCACGTGGTCGTCCAGGAGACCAAGGTCGCCGAGCTGGAGGCCGAGCGCGAGGAGCAGCGCCTGCAGGCCAGCATCCGCAAGCCGGCCGACGCCAAGGCCTACGAGGAGGTCACCCTGGCCAAGGCGGCCCGCGACGCCCGCATCGCCGGTGCCGAGGCCGAGCGCCAGGAGGTCGAGCTGCACGCCCAGGCGAGCGCCGAGCGGGTCCGGCTGGAGGCGGTCGCCGAGGCCGAGCGGGTGCGGGTCGACGCCATCGCCCGCTCCGAGTCGACCCGGCTCATCGGCGAGGCCGAGGCGGCCGCGACCGCGGCCAAGGGCCGGGCCGAGGGCGAGGCCGTGCAGGCCAAGGGGATGGCCGAGGCCGAGGCGATCAAGGCCAGGGCCGACGCCCTTGCCGAGAACCAGGACGCCGTCATCGGCCAGCAGCTGGCCGAGAAGTGGCCGGCGATCGTGGAGGCCGCGGCCAAGCCGTTCGCCTCGGTCGACCAGATGATCGTCCTCAACGGCGCCCAGGGCCTTTCGGAGGCGCTGGCCGCCGCCCTCAGCCAGGGCGTCGCCGGCCTGCAGCTGGCCCGCAACCTGCTCGCCGGCGGCGGCAACGGCGCCAAGCAGGACCCGGCCGATCGCGACGCCATCCAGCCCCCCACCACCGGTGGCACAACCAAGCCGTCGCCGTAGACTCAACCTTGGCACAGGCGCGCTTGCGCGGCGGTCGGGCAGCCGGAGCTCCCCCGCATGGATCAAGGGCTGCCGGAGGTCGAGCCGCCGGCGTCCATCGCAGGCGGCCCTAGGGGAGAGGACCGCGGCATGCTGGTGGCAGTCACCGGGGCGTCCGGGCTGATCGGCACCGCCCTGGTGCGGCGCCTGACCGCGGAGGGGCACCAGGTGCTGCGCCTCACCCGTTCGCGGCCGACCGGGCCCGACCAGGTCCAATGGGACCCGATGGCCGGGAGGCTGGAGGCCGACGCCATCGCCAAGGCGGACGCGGTCGTCCACCTGGCCGCCAAGAGCATCGGCGACCGGCTGCGCTTCACCCGCCGGGCCAAGGGCGAGATCCTTCAGAGCAGGATCAGGGGCACCAGGCTGGTGGCCGAGACCATGGCCGAGCTGGCCGCCGGGGCCCGGGGATCGGAGCACGGCGGGCCTCGGGTGCTGCTGGCCGCGTCGGGGGTCGGGTTCTACGGCGACCGCGGCGACGAGGTGCTCACCGAGGCCAGCGGCGGCGGCGGCGGGTTCCTGGCCGGAGTGGTGCGCCAGTGGGAGGAGGCGGCCGAGCCGGCACGGGCGGCGGGGCTCCGGGTCGTGCACCTGCGCACCGGGCCCGTGCAGGACGCCGCCGGGGCCGGGCTGCCCATACAGGCGCTGCTGTTCCGGTTCGGCCTCGGCGGCCGGCTCGGCTCTGGGCGCCAGTGGCTGAGCTGGATCTCGCTGGACGACATCGCCGGCGCCTACGTCCACGCCCTGGCCCACCAGGACCTGGAGGGGGCGGTGAACGCCGTCGCCCCCAACCCGGTGACCAACGCCGAGCTCACCGCGACCCTGGCCCGCGTCCTGCGCCGCCCGGCCCTCCTGCACGTGCCGAAGTTCGGCCCCAGGCTGGTCCTCGGCGAGTTCACCGATGAGGTGCTGTTCTTCAGCCAGCGGGCCCGCCCGGCCCGCCTGGAGGCAACCGGCTACCGGTTCCGCTTCCCGGAGCTGGAACCGGCCCTCCGCCACACCCTGGGCCGCCCACGCCGGTCATGACCGTCGCCGCCTCAGCGGCATCGGGCCCTCAGCGGAAGTCGCGGGAGCGGGTGGCCGCGGCCAGCGGCAAGGGCCGGAGCTGGTCGGCGATGACGTTGATCACGCCCTCGGCCCGCTCCAGCCGCCCCCTGACCAGCAGGGCGGCGGCGGTCCTGCCCACCCGCCGGTGGCGGGCCCAGACCCCCTTGGAGCAGATCACGTTGATCAGCCCGGTCTCGTCCTCGATGTTGAGGAAGGTGGTCCCGCCGGCGGTGGCCGGACGCTGGCGGTGGGTCACCACCCCGCCGACCAGCACCCTGGTGCCGGGCGGGACGACGGCCAGGCCGTCGGCGGCGACCGCGCCGAGCGCGTCCAGCCGCTCGCGGGCGAACTGCACCGGGTGGCTGTCGCCCGACAGCCCGGTCGCCCACAGGTCGGCCGCGCCCAGCTCGACCGGGCTCATCCCGGGCAGCCGGGGCGCCTGCACCCCGACCGCCGTCCCGGGCAGCCGGTCGGCCCTGGCCTGGGCGACGGCGCCGGCCGCCCAGAGCGCCGCCCGGCGCTCCAGCCCCAGCGAGCCGAACGCCCCAGCGGTGGCCAGCGCCTCCACCTGTCCCTCGGTCACCCCGGTCCGCCTGACCAGGTCGGCCATGGACGCATAGGGCCGCCCCTCAGCCACCCGCTCGGCCACCTCCTCCCCCAGCGACCGCACGTAGGCCAGGCCGAGCCTGACTCCCCCGTCCCCTTCGAGGACGGCGATGGCCGCCGAGAGATTGACGTCGGGACCACGGACGACCACGCCGTGGCGGCGGGCGTCGGCGACCAGGGTGTTGGGCGACCAGAAGCCCATGGGCTGGGCATTCAGCAGGGCGGCCAGGAACGCCGCCGGGTAGTGGAGCTTCAGCCAGGCGCTGGCATAGACCAGATAGGCGAACGACACCGAGTGGCTCTCCGGAAAGCCGAAGTTGGCGAAGGCGGCCAGCTTCTCGTAGATCCGGTCGGCGACCGCGCCCTGGATCCCTCGCTCGGCCATGCCCTGGTACAGGCGGCCCCGCAGGCGCTCCATGCGCTCGCTGGAGCGCTTGGCCCCCATGGCCTGGCGGAGCTGGTCGGCCTCGGCGGCCGAGAACCCGGCGACGTCGACCGCCATCTGCATCAGCTGCTCCTGGAACAGCGGCACCCCCAGCGTCTTGGCCAGGGACCGCTCCAGCAGCGGATGCAGGTAGGTGACCGGCTCCTCGCCGTTGCGGCGGCGGATGTAGGGATGGACCGAGCCGCCCTGGATCGGGCCGGGCCGGATCAGGGCCACCTCCACCACCAGGTCGTAGAACTCCCGGGGCTTGAGCCTGGGCAGGGTGGCCATCTGGGCCCGGCTCTCGACCTGGAACACCCCGACCGAGTCGGCCTGGCAGAGCATGTCGTAGACGGCCGCCTCCTGGGGCAGCTCGGCCAGGTCGACCTCGGCCCCGTGGTGGGTGCCGACCAGGTCGACGGTGTCGTGCAGGGCCGAGAGCATGCCAAGGCCGAGCAGGTCGAACTTGACAAGGCCGACCGCGGCGCAGTCGTCCTTGTCCCATTGCAGGACGCTGCGGTCCTTCATGGTCGCCCACTCGACCGGGCAGACCTCGACCACCGGCCGGTCGCAGATGACCATGCCGCCGGAGTGGATGCCGAGGTGCCGGGGGAAGTGCAGAATCTCTCTTGCCAGCTCCATGACCTGCTCCGGGATGTCGTGCTCGACGGTGGCCTCCAGCGGCCCCCAGGCGTCCACCTGCTTGGACCAGGCGTCCAGCTGGCCGGGCGCGTAGCCGAGGGCCCGGCCCATGTCGCGCACGGCCGAGCGCGGCCGGTAGGTGATCACGTTGGCGACCTGGGCGGCCCGGTCGCGGCCGTAGCGCTCGTAGACGTACTGGATGACCTCCTCGCGCCGGCCGGCCTCGATGTCCAGGTCGATGTCTGGCGGCCCGTCGCGCTCGGGGGACAGGAAGCGCTCGAACAGCAGGCCGAGGGAGACGGCGTCGGCCTTGGTGATCCCGATGGCGTAGCAGACGGCCGAGTTGGCCGCCGAGCCCCGGCCCTGGCAGTAGATGTCGGCCCGCTCGCAGAACTGCACGATGTCCCAGACGATCAGGAAGTAGCCGGGGAAGCCGAGCTGCTCGATGGTGGCCAGCTCGTGGTCGATCTGGCGCCAGGCGCCCGGCACCCGCTCCGATCCCCGCGGGCCGTAGCGCCGGGTCGCGCCGCGGCTGGCCAGCTCGCGCAGCCAGGTCATCTCGGTGTGGCCGGGCGGGACCGGGAAGTCGGGCAGGCGGGGGGCGACCAGCTCCAGGTCGAAGGCGAGCGCCCGGCCGAGCTCGGCCGCCAGCTCGACGGCGCCCGGGTAGCGGGCCAGGCGGGTCGCCTGCTCCAGCCCGGACCGGAGATGGGCGCCGGCCCCGGCGGGCAGCCAGCCGTCCAGGTCGGCCAGGGAGCTGCGTGCCCTGACCGCGGCCAGGGCGGTGGCCAGGCGGCGCCGGGCCGGGGTGGCGTAGTGGACGTTGTTGGTCGCCACCACCTCGACCCGGGCGCTGTCGGCCAGCCGGACCAGGGCGTCGTTGCGGGCCGAGTCGAGCGGGTCGCCATGGTCCCAGAGCTCCACGTAGAGGTTGTCCCGGCCGAATGCCTGGATCAGCCGGTCCAGTTCGGCCGCGGCCGCCGCCGGGCCCCCCGCGACCAGCTCCCTTGTCACCGACCCCTTGCGGCAGCCGGTCAGCACCAGCCAGTGGCCGCCGTGCAGCGCCGCCAGCCTGGTCAGGTCGCCACGCGGCGCTCCCTTGGACCCTGCCATCTGCGCCTCCGAGATGGCCCGGCACAGCCGCGCATATCCCTCCGGGTCACGGGCCAGCACCACCAGATGCTCCCCCGGCGGGTCCGGGGTTCCTGTCCGCGTAGGCTGTTGGCCCCTCCGGGCTTGCGAGCCCCCGGGCTGTTGAGCCCTCCGGGCTTGCGGGCCCACGGGCTGTTGGCCCGGCCAGTTCTCTTCGGTGGCCCGGGTGGTGCCATCGGTGGACCTGGTGGCGCCGAAGGCGGGGGTCAGGGTCAGCTCGGCGCCGAAGATGGTGGGGAGGGCCAGGGTCCTGGCGGCTTCGGCGAAGCGGACGATGCCGTACATGCCGTCGTGGTCGGTGATGGCCAGCGCCTCGAGGCCGAGGCGAGCCGCCTCCTCTGCCAGCTCCTCCGGGTGGGAGCCGCCGTCCAGGAAGCTCGCGTTGGAGTGGCAGTGGAGCTCGGCATAGGCAACCATCGTCCGCCCCCGCCGCCCCCGCCCACCCGGGTCGCGCTTGTTCGGCTGGAGTTTGGGGTCGGCGGGTGGCTGGTAGGGCTGGCGATTCGGGGACCAGGCCGGGGCGTCACCTCCGTCTGCGCCGGGTGGTTGGTTGGCAGGGGGTGGACGGCCGGCCAACCGGCGTTCCAGTTCCGTCCAAGGAATCGGAGGATTTTGGAATCCCATGTGGCAGATGATCGAACGTATGTTCGGGCGTGGCAAGTTTGGCGCTGAATTCCCGAGCGCCGCGCAGGGACCGATCTTGCTGAATTCCCTCCGTAATGTTCATTCGACAATTTCTCGTGCAGACGGCACCAGGCGCTCCAGCGTCACGAGCGGCACCACACCCGTCGAGGGGGCGAATGGGCGGTCCGCTCGGGTCAAGGGGGCGAATGGGCGGTCCGCTCGGGCGGTAGGACGAGACCTGTCAGACGCGGCCGAAGGTGGCGGCGATGCCGTGCTCGGCCGACTCGTAGCTGGCGCCGGCGCGGGCGGTGAGGCGGGCGATGCCGGTCAAGGCCTGGTGGAGGGTGGCGCCGCTGCGCTGCCAGTCCGCCCAGAGCTCGAGGAAGCGGGCCTGGGCGACGCCGGCCCAGTCCGACCCGAGCGGGGCCACGTTGCCCGCGAGCTGTCGCAGCGTGCCCTCGATGGTGGACGCGCCGGCGTCGAGCTGGGCCGAGACCTGCTGAAGCTGTTCGGGGGTGACCCGGATACCTGCCGTCATGCCGCTCCTCCTGGTTCGTTCGCTGGGTCGTGCCGTTCTACGTCCGGGCGCAATCGACGGCAAAC
>DATHIG010000803.1:0-7905 GCA_035490035.1 Actinomycetes bacterium | reverse complement strand
ATCAACGGCATCGCCGTCGACATGGCCCCGGCCAGGCACATGGCGTTCCTGTTCTACGAGGACCGCCCAGGGGTGATCGGGCGGGTCGGGACGCTGCTCGGCGAGAGCGGCGTGAACATCGCAAGCATGCAGGTGGGTCGGCGCAAGCAGGGCGGAGAGGCCCTGATGGCGCTGACCGTCGACGCCGGCATCCCAGCCGGCGTGCTCGACCGGGTGGAGCAGGAGATCGGCGCCCACGACGCGACCTTCATCCAGCTCCACCAGACGGGAGCGGGCGCATGAACCGGACGACCTTCGGGGCGCCGCTGCTTCTGATCCTCCGCTGCCGTGGGGCGGCCTACGCCGGCCGCCCCACGGTGAGGCTCGAGGCGAGCAGGAGGAAACGGAAGCCAAGCGGAACCAACGAGGAGGTCGCCGGCCGTGGCCGAGCAGATCATCGTCTTTGACACCACCCTGCGGGACGGGGAGCAGGCCCCAGGGATCAACCTCAACGCCAAAGCCAAGGTCGAGATCGCCGAGCAGCTGGCCCGGCTGGGTGTCGACGTGATCGAGGCCGGCTTCCCCCAGGCCTCACAGGGCGACTTCGAAGCCGTCAGGGCGGTCGCCGAGCGGGTCAAGGGCGCCACCGTGGCCGCCCTGGCCAGGACGGCCCCCGGCGACATCGACCGGGCCGCCGAGGCGCTGGCCCCGGCCCGGCGGGGCCGCCTGCACACCTTCATCGCCACCAGCTCCATCCACATGGAGCACAAGCTGCGCATGACCCCGGCCGAGGTGCTGGCGGCGGCCGAGGGGGCGGTGGCCAGGGCCAAGGGCTACACCGAGGACGTCGAGTTCTCGGCCGAGGACGCCACCCGCTCCGACGCCGAGTTCCTCAAGCAGGTGTACGCGGCCGCCATCTCGGCCGGGGCGACCACCTGCAACGTGCCCGACACGGTCGGCTACATGCTGCCCGACGCCTTCTCCGAGCTGGTCTCCTGGCTGATCGCCGAGGTCCCCGGGGCCGAGCGGGCGATCTGGAGCGTCCACTGCCACGACGACCTCGGCGTGTCGGTTGCCTCCTCGATCTCGGCCGTGCAGGCCGGCGCCCGCCAGGTCGAGGTCGCCGTCAACGGCATCGGCGAGCGGGCCGGCAACTGCTCCATGGAGGAGGTGGTGATGGCCCTGCGCACCCACCAGTCCTCGCTCGGCGTCCAGACCGAGGTCAACACCCGCGAGATCGCCCGCACCTCGCGGCTGGTCAGCCTGCTCACCGGCTACCCGATCCAGCCCAACAAGGCGATCGTCGGGGCCAACGCGTTCGCCCACGAGTCCGGCATCCACCAGCACGGCGTGCTGATGGAGCGGACCACCTACGAGCACATGGACCCGGTGGAGCTCGGCTACGCCGGGTCGCGGATCGTGCTCGGCAAGCACTCCGGCCGCCACGCCGTCGCCGACGCCCTGCAAAAGCTGGGGTTCGACCTGGACCGCGAGGAGCTCGACAAGGCCTTCGCCCGCTTCAAGGAGCTGGCCGACCGCAAGCCCCGCATCACCGACGTCGACCTGGAGGCGCTGGTGGCCGGCGAGGTCCTGGCCGACGACGCCGCCTTCCGGTTCGTCGGGCTCCAGGTCGCCGGCGGGACCGTGATGTCGCCGACCGCGACCGTCCGGCTCAGCCATGAGCAGGGCGTGGTCGAGCAGTCGGCGATCGGCGACGGCATGGTCGACGCCGCCTGCGCCGCCATCGCCAAGGCGGTGGGGGTCGACGCCAAGCTGGTCGAGTTCCACGTCTCGGCCGTGACCGGCGGGACCGACGCCCTTGGGGACGTGACCGTGCAGGTGGAGCACGAAGGCGTCCGAGTAACCGGGCGCGGCGTGGCCACCGACGTGGTCGAGGCCTCGGCGCGCGCCTACCTGCAGGCCGTCAACAAGCTCGCCCGCACCACGGAACGGAAGGATGTGCCGGCATGACCAGGAGACCGAAGCCACAGGCCCACCCCGAGGAAGCGCACGCCGCCATGGCCCGGGTCTTCGGCGTCAACGTCGAGGCCGACGCCGCGCCGTCGGCGTCGGCCGCGGCCGAGCCGCCGGCCGAGGAGTCCGAGGGCCGGACCGCCCTCGGCCGCGTCTTCGGCACGGAGGCCTAGTTGAGCCCGGTGAATAGGGGCTATACCGTCGCCGTCCTTGGCGGCGACGGGATCGGTCCGGAGGTCGTGGCCGAGGCGCGCAAGGCGGCCGAGGCGGCCGCCGAGCGCTTCGGCTTCGGCCTCAGCTGGGTCGACTACGACCTCGGGGCCGACCGCTGGCTGCGCACCGGCGAGGCCCTGCCCGACGGCGTCCTCGAGGAGCTGCGCCAGGTCGACGCGATCCTGCTCGGCGCCGTCGGCCGGCCCGACGTTCCCCCGGGGGTCCTGGAGCGGGGCCTGCTCCTCCGGCTCCGCTTCGAGCTCGACCTCTACGTGAACTACAGGCCGGTGAAGCTCTACCCGGGGGTGTCGTCGCCGCTGGCCGACGTCAAGCCCGACGACATCGACCTGGTGGTGGTGCGGGAGAACACCGAAGGGGTCTACGTGGGCGCCGGGGGGACCGTCCACCGCGGCGACCCGGCCGAGGCCGCCACCGAGACCTCGATCGAGACCAGGGCCGGGGTCGAGCGCTGCCTGCGCTACGCCGCCGCCAAGGCCCGCCAGCGCGACGGCAGGCTCACCCTGGTCCACAAGACCAACGTGCTGGTGCACGCCGGCGACCTGTGGCAGCGGGCGGCGCGGGCGGTGGCCGAGGAGACCGGCGTCGAGCTGGACTACGCCCACGCCGACGCCGCCTGCCTGTACCTGGTCAACGACCCGGGGCGCTTCGACGTGATCGTCACCGACAACCTGTTCGGCGACATCCTCACCGACCTGGGCGCGGCCATCGCCGGCGGCCTCGGCACCGCCGCCAGCGCCAACCTGAACCCCGCCTCCTCGCCCTCCCTGTTCGAGCCGGTCCACGGGTCGGCGCCCGACATCGCCGGCACCGGCAGGGCCAACCCGGTCGCCGCGGTGCTCTCCGCCTCCCTGCTCCTGGACCACCTGGGGGAGCGGGAGGCGGCGGCCGCGGTCGAGGCCGGGGCCGTAGCGGGCCTGCCAGGGGCTGCGGGATACTCCACCCAAGCGATCGGGGACCGGATCGCCACCGCCGTGGCGGGCGGCGGGTCCCCAGACTAGGAGGGCGACGATGCCGATTCAAGGAACCGGGAAGATCTGGATGGACGGGGAGTACGTCGACTGGGACGAGGCCCGCATCCACGTGCTCACCCCCTCGCTGCACTACGGCTGGGGGGTGTTCGAGGGCATCCGGGCCTACGAGACCGCCGCCGGTCCGGCCGTGTTCCGGCTCACCGACCACATGAAGCGGCTGTACCGCAGCGCCAAGATCTACCACATGGAGCCGCCGGTCTCGCTGGAGGGCGCGGTCAAGGTCACCAAGGACCTGGTCGCCATGAACGGCCTGCCGAGCTGCTACATCCGCCCGCTGGTGTTCCTCGGCTACGGCGAGATCGGCCTCAACCCGCTCAACTCTCCGATCAGCATGGTCATCGCCTGCTGGAAATGGGGCGCCTACCTGGGCGAGGCGGCGTTCGAGACCGGGGTCAGGGCCAAGATCAGCTCCTGGCGGCGGCTCGACCCCAACATCATCCCGCCCGCGGCCAAGGCGACCGGCCAGTACATCAACTCCTCCCTGGCCAAGGCCGAGGCGATCAAGGCCGGCTACGACGAGGGGATCCTGCTCAACCCCAACGGGTACGTGACCGACGGGTCGGGCGAGAACGTCTTCGCCGTCCGTGACGGCGTGCTCCACACCCCGCCGCTGGCCGCCGGCTGCCTGGCCGGCCTCACCCGCGACAGCATCCTGCGGATCGCCGAGGGCGAGAGCATCCCGGTCTCCGAGGCCGACCTGGTCCGGACCGACCTGTACCTGGCCGACGAGGCCTTCTTCACCGGCACGGCCGCCGAGGTCGTGCCCATCCGGGAGGTGGACGACCGGGTCCTCGGCGACCCGGGCCCGATTACCCGCCGGCTGCAGGAGGTCTTCACGGCCGCCACCAGGGGCCGCGACGAGCGCTACCGCGACTGGGTCGAGCCCGTCACCTGATCCTCACCAGCGCCCCCGCCGGCTGGAGGCCTCCCTCCCCGCCGTCCACCTTTCTCTGGAGGGAGCACCCCCTTGTCGTCCACGCCCAGCAACGATCATGTAGAGACCTACGACACCACCCTGCGCGACGGCTCCCAGCAGGTCGGCCTGCAGTTCACCGTGTCCGACAAGCTCCGGGTGACCACGCTGCTCGACGACCTCGGCGTCGACGTCGTCGAGGGCGGCTGGCCCGGGTCCAACCCCAAGGACGCCGAGTACTTCGCCCGCGCCTCCGACCTGCCGTGGAGGCACGCCACCCTGGCCGCCTTCGGGTCCACCCGCCGGCCGGGCCGGGGCGTCGACGACGACCCCAACCTGAACGCCCTGCTCGACTCCAAGGCCCCGATCGTCACCCTGGTCGGCAAGACCTGGGACCTGCACGTCACCGAGGCGCTCCGGACCACCCTGGACGAGAACCTGGCCATGGTGTTCGACTCGGTGGCCTACATGGTCGCCGGCGGCCGCCGGGTCGCGTTCGACGCCGAGCATTTCTTCGACGGGTACGCCACCGACCAGGGCTACGCCGTCGCCGTGGCGGAAGCGGCGGTCGCCGCGGGGGCGGACACGGTGGTGCTCTGCGACACCAACGGCGGCAGCCTGCCGACGTTCGTGGCCAGGGTGGTCCGCGAGGTCAGGGCCGCGCTGCCGTCCGGGGTCCGGGTCGGGGTCCACTTCCACGACGACTCGGCCTGCGCGGTCGCGAACTCGCTTGTCGCGGTGGAGGCCGGCGCCCGCCATGTGCAGGGCGCCGCCAACGGCTACGGCGAGCGCTGCGGCAACGCCGACCTGTTCGCCATCGTCGCCGGGCTCGAGCTCAAGCAGGGGTTGAAGCTGCTTCCCCAGGAGCGGCTGGCCGCCCTGACCACCACCGCCCACGCCATCGCCGAGCTGGCCAACCTCCCACCCGACCACCGCCAGCCGTACGTCGGCGCGGCCGCCTTCGCCACCAAGGCGGGGCTCCACGCCTCGGCGATCGCGCGCCGGCCCGACGCCTACAGCCATGTCGACCCGACCCGGGTCGGCAACCAGGCCAGGGTGCTGGTCTCCGAGCTCGCCGGCCGGTCCAACGTCCTGGCCAAGGCGGGCGAGCTCGGCCTCGACCTGGACGCCGACCCTGCCCTGGGGGCGAGGGTGCTGGACCGGGTCAAGGAGCTGGAGCATCGCGGCTACTCCTTCGAGGTCGCCGACGCGTCCTTCGAGCTGCTGGTCCGTCGCGAGAGCGGCCAGCTGCAGCTCCCGTTCACCCTCGAGGGCTACCGCGTGCTGGTGGAGCGAAGCCAGGACGGGACCGACGTCGCCGAGGCGACGGTGCGGCTGCTGGTCGACGGCGAGCGGGTGCTGGCGGTCGGCGAGGGCGTCGGCCCGGTCCACGCCCTCGACCAGGCGCTGCGCCGCGCCCTGGCCGCCCGCCACCCCGAGCTGGAGGCGGTCCACCTGGTCGACTTCAAGGTCCGCATCCTCGACGGCCGGGCCGGGACCATGGCGGTGACCCGGGTGCTGGTCACCTCCGCCGACGCCGACGGCGAGTGGACCACCGTCGGGGTCTCCGACGACATCGTCACCGCCTCCTGGGAGGCCCTGGCCGACGGCATCCACTACGGCCTGCTGCGCGCCCGCCAGCCCGTCCAGGTCGCCTGATCCGCGAGGCGGTCCCACTGCACATCGAGAGCCTGCGGGCCCACGGGGAGCCGGTGCCGCCACCATCAACGGTGGCCACGACGGTGATCGCGGTCCCGGCGGCCTGACCCTCAGGCGTAGCGGTCGGGAACGAAGGTCTGGTCGCTCATCGGGGGACGCACGTAGCCGCCGTCGTCGCGGCGGGGCGGGAGCCGGATCGGCTCGGGGGTCAGGTCCTGGTAGGAGATCTGCTCGAGCAGGTGGCTGATGCAGTTCAGCCGGGCCCGCCGCTTGTCGTCGGCCTGCACCACGTACCAGGGCGCCTGCTTGGTGTCGGTGTAGTGGAACATGTCGTCCTTGGCCCTGGAGTACTCGATCCACAGCTCGCGGGACTTCAGGTCCATGGGGCTGAGCTTCCAGCGCCGGGTCGGGTCCTGGAGGCGCCGCTGGAACCGGCGCTCCTGCTCGGCGTCGCTGACCGAGAACCAGTACTTGATCAGGGTGATCCCCGAGCGGATGAGCATCCGCTCGAACTCGGGGCAGGCGCGGAGGAACTCCTGGTACTCGTCCTCGGTGCAGAACCCCATCACCCGCTCCACCCCGGCCCGGTTGTACCAGCTGCGGTCCATCAGGACCATCTCGCCCGCCGCCGGGAGGTGCGCCACGTAGCGCTGGAAGTACCACTGGGTTCGTTCCCGCTCGGTGGGCGCGGCCAGGGCCACCACCCGGCAGATGCGCGGGTTCAGGCTCTGGGTGATCCGCTTGATGGTGCCGCCCTTGCCGGCGGCGTCGCGGCCCTCGAAGATGACCACGACCTTGAGCCCGGCATGCTTGATCCACTCCTGCAGCTTGATCAGCTCCAGCTCCAGACGGGCCAGCTCCTTCTCGTAGGCCTTCTTGCCCAGCCCCGACGAGGTGGCCTCCTCGGCCTCGGCCGCCTCGTGATAGGTCCGGTCGCTCTCCTGCCTGGATGGCTTGGGCTTGGCAGCCGGCTTCGTCTTGGCCATCGTTCCTCCTCGCCCCTGCAACCATGGGCTCAGCATCATCTCCGTCGCCCGCCCCTCGGTGAAGGGTATCGTCATATGACAATGGGAACGCGTGCGCCGGAGCACCCGCCGGTCGGTGGCGACCAGCAGCTGGTCACCATCGAGGACATCCGCTCGGCCAGGGAGCGGGTGGCCGGCGTGATCAGGGCGACCCCGGTGGACCGCTCGGAGACGCTGAGCGCCCTTGCCGGCCGGCCAGTGGTGCTCAAGCCGGAGCACCGGCAGCGCACCGGCTCGTTCAAGATCCGCGGTGCCTACAACCGGATCTCGCGGCTGCCTCCCGGCATCCCGGTGGTGGCCGGCTCGGCGGGCAACCACGCCCAGGGGGTGGCCCTGGCGGCCAAGCTCACCGGCCACCCGGCGACCATCTTCATGCCGGTCAACGCCCCCCTGCCCAAGGTCGAGGCGACCCGGAACTACGGGGCGACGGTGCGGATGGGCGGGCAGGCCGTCGACGACTGCATCGCCGCCTCCAGGGCGTTCGGCGAGGCCGAGGGCGCGGTGTTCGTGCCACCGTTCGACGACCCGCTGATCATCGCCGGCCAGGGCACGATCGGGCTGGAGCTGGCCGAGGAGGCGCCGGAGGCGGGGACGGTGGTTGTCCCCATCGGCGGGGGCGGGCTGATCTCCGGCATCGCCGCCGCCCTTGCCGCGGTCCGGCCCGACGTCCGCGTCGTCGGCGTCGAGGCGGCCGGCGCCCCGACCATGCTGACCTCGCTGGAGGCCGGCCGCTGCGTTCCGCTGGAGCGCCTGCACACCATGGCCGACGGGATCGCGCTCAAGTCGCCGTCACCGCTCACCCTGGCCCACGTCCAGGCCCACGTCGACGACGTCGTGGCGGTCGGGGAGGAGGAGATCAGCCAGGCCCTGCTGCTGCTGCTGGAGCGGGCCAAGGCGGTGGTCGAGCCCTCGGGCGCCGCCGCCCTTGCCGCGGTCCTGGCCGACCGGGTCGGCGGCGCCGGGCCGGTGGTGGCGCTGCTGTCGGGCGGCAACGTCGACCCGCTGCTGCTCACCAAGGTGTTCGACCACGGCCTTTCGGCGGCCGGCCGCTACGTGGCCCTGCGGGTGGTGGTCGACGACACCCCAGGCA
>DATHIG010000802.1:0-4133 GCA_035490035.1 Actinomycetes bacterium | reverse complement strand
CGATCCCGTACCGTTGACCTGCCAGCATCGCTCACGCCAGCCCTAACCGCACCGAGGACCAGACGGTGAGGATGACCACCCGGACCAGGACCATCGTTGCCTGGTCGTTGTGGCTGGCCACCTTCGGCTGCTGCGCCGCCGGCCTGCTGGTCACCCTGGCGCTGATCCGGCCGCTCACGCTCCGCGTCCTGGCCGAGGGTGCCGCCTTCGCGCTGGCCTTCCCGCTCGGCTTCGCCACCATCGGGCTCGTCATGACGCTCCGGCGGCCGGCCAACCCGATCGGATGGCTGTACGCGGCCGCCGGGCTGGCCTGGGCGTGGAGCATTCCCTTTGGTCCCTGGATCGATCGGCTGGTCCGCGACCACCGCCCGCTGCCGCTGGCCGCCCAGCTGGTGGCCGCGGTCGGGGACTTTGGTTGGGCGCCGGCGATCGCGCTGGGCGTGACGCTGCCGGCCCTGCTGCTGCCCGACGGGCGGCTGCGGTCGCGCCGCTGGCGGGTCGTCGTGGCCACCAGCGTGGCCGGTGTCGCCCTGGCGCTGGTGGGCGGCAGTCTGACCCCGGGACCGTTGGAGAACCAGCCGGTCGGCAACCAGGTCGACAACCCCTTCGGGCTGGCCGGCACGGCGGGCACGGTGGCAGCCGTGGTCTCCGTGATCGGCGTGCTGTTGCACTGGGCCAGCCTGCCGGCTGCGGGGGTGTGCGTGGTGCTGCGCTTCCGGGCCTCCCGTGGCGTGGAGCGTCAGCAGATGCGCTGGGTCGCCGCGGGCGCCGCGGGCGCGGTGGCCGGGCTGCTGCTGGGCCTTCCTGGCGGGCTCGAGCTACTGCCCAGCACGGTTGCCAATACCGCCCTCAGCAGCCTCGTCTTCCCGGCGTTGCTGTGCCCACCGGTCGCGATCGCGGTGGCGGTGCTGCGCTACCGGTTGTGGGACCTGGACCGCCTTGTCAGCCGCAGCGTCACCTATGCGCTGGTCACAAGCCTGCTGGTGCTTCCGTACCTGCTGATCCTGCCGGTCGTCACCCGCCTGGCCGGGGATACCGGCAGCCTGGCGGTGGCGGCCGCCACCCTTGTCGCGGCGGCCGCGTTCGCCCCGCTGCGCCGCCGGGTGCAGGACCAGGTCGACCGGCGCTTCAACCGCCGTCGGTATGACGCCGCCCGCGCCGTTGAGGGCTTCGTTGCCCGCCTGCGCGAGCAGGTCGACCTGGACGTGCTCAGCGTCGAGCTGCTGGCAGTGGTCGAGCAGACCGTGCAGCCGACCCGGGCGTCACTGTGGCTGCGCCCGCCGGGTCGCCCGGGCCGCCGACGCGATGGAAACCTGGACCGCGATTCCGCTTGAACGGTGCCCGGGTGCACTCATTGCAGCCGGGCTAACCTGGCGGCGACCGAGACCTCGGTGGTGTCGAGTGACCGGAGCAGCGTCTCCAGCTCGGCGGGGGGCGCCGGCCGGCCGAGGAGAAAGCCTTGACCGTGGTTGCAGTGGAGCTCGATCAGCGTGGACAGCTGTGAAGCCGTTTCGATTCCCTCGCCCGTCACTCGAATGCCGAGCGCTGTCGCCAACGAGATGATCGCGTACACGATCGCCCGGCCCTCTGCGTCCTGGTCGAGTCTTGCCACGAAGCTCTGGTCGATCTTCAGGATGTCCAGCGGCAGCTGGCTGAGGCTGCTCAGCGACGAGTAGCCGGTGCCGAAGTCGTCCATTGCCAGCTGCACAGACATCCATCTGAGCTTCTGCAGCGTCGCCGAGGCCCCCCCGAAGTTCTCGACCACCGCACTCTCAGTCAGCTCCAGGATCAGGGAGCCAGGGTCCAACCCGGTCTCCCGCAGGGCGGACTCGACGTCCTCGATGAGGCTGGCGTCCTGGAGCTGGCGTGCGGAGATGTTGACGCTCATCGACAGCCCGGCCGCTTGCGGCAGGTCGGACCGCCAGCCGGCGAGCTGTCGGCATGCCTCGTGCAACACCCAGCGGCCGATCGGGTGGATGAGCCCGGTCTCCTCGGCGATCGGGATGAAGTCGCCCGGCGGGACAAGGGTGCCATCGGGCCGCCGCCAGCGCACCAGCGCCTCGACACCAACGATCTGGTCGCCGTCCAACCACTTGATCGGCTGGTAGTGCAGCTCGAGCTGGTGGTTGTCGATGGCTCGGCGCAGGTCGGTCTCGATGGCCAGCCGGGTGACGGCGCGGAGATGCATCGTGGGGTCGAACACCGCGTGGCGGGCCCTGCCGCGAGCCTTGGCCTCGTACATGGCGCCATCGGCATCCCGCAGCAGCGCCTCGGACCGGTCGTGCAGGGCGACGCCGGTCGCGATGCCGATGCTGGCGGTGACGAAGACCGACTGCCCGGGCAGCTCGAAGGGCGGCTTGAGCCGGCTCTCGATCCGCCTGGCCACCGCCACCGCATCATGGGCGTCAGCGATGGCAGGCATCAGCACGGTGAACTCGTCGCCGCCCAGGCGGGCGAGGGTGTCCCCGTCCCGCAGGCAGCCGGTCAGCCGTTGCGCGACGTCGCAGAGGAGCTGGTCTCCGGCGTCGTGGCCGAGGCCGTCGTTGACCACCTTGAAGTTGTCCAGATCGATGAAGAGCAGGCCGACCGTCTGCCCTCGCTGCCGGAGCGCGTGCTCCAGCCGGTCCTGGAACAGGGCCCGGTTCGGCAGGCTGGTCAGCGCGTCGTGGAACGCCTGCTGGGACAACCGCTCCTCGTACAGCGCCCGCTCGGTGATGTCACGGTAGTTGAGCACCACACCGCGGACGGTCGGGTCCTCAAGAAGGTCTGTGGCGGTCATCTCGAAGCGCCGGGGGGCCTGCCCGTCCCCGAGGGGCCGCATGCGGGCCTCCGCCATGGTGGGCACCCCTGGCCGCATCTGGGACCGCTCGAACAACTCCCTGGCGCTGTCCTGGTCGTCCAGCTCGATGAGGTCCAGGAACGACCGGCCGATGATGTCCTCGGTCGGGTAGCCGAGCACCCGCTCGATCGCCGGGCTCTGGTAGCGGATGACGCCGTCGGCGCCGATCACCGTGAACACGTCCGAGGCGTGATGCACCAGGGCCCGGAAGCGCTGCTCGCTCTCGCGCAGGTCGGCCCTGCTCTTGTGGAGGCTGCTCGCCATGGCGTTGAAGGAGTTGCCCAACTGGGCCAGCTCGTCGTCGCCGCTCACCGGGATCCGATGCGACAGGTCGTCCGAGCCGAACCGCGTCGCCGCGTCCTTCAACGACAGCAGCGGTTGGGTGATCGAGCGGCCCAACCGCCGGGCCAGGAACAACGCAGCGGTCGAGCCGATGACGAGCGCGGCGAGGCCGGCCAGCAGCTGGTTCTGCTCCCGGCGGCGCAGTGACGAGATCTCGTCTGCGACCTGGTTGCCGTTGAGCGAGTGGAGGTCGGCCAGGATCGACGCCGCCTCGTCGATGTGGTCGTGGAACGGATCGAGCCGGTCGTCGGTCGCACCCCCGCTCGGGACCGCCTTTGCCGCCTCGATGTCGGCCGCGGACCTCCTCCAGATCGCGTCCGCCGCCGCCGCGAGCTGACGCTCCTGCTGCGTGGCCAAGGTCTGGAGACCGTCGAAGCGCCGGTCGATCAGCGCGCTGTGCGCGACGAACCGCTCGCCCGTGGCCCGGTCGTCCTCCTCGACGGAGGCTTCGCCCAGGTCGTCGGCCTCCACGAGCAGGTCCCTGACCTCCTCGATCAGCTTGGACTCCTCGACGGTCTCCTCGCGGAAGTCCTCGAGCGCCGAGATCGAAAGGCGGAACGTGATCAGTCCCGCCCCAGCGACCGCCGCGACCGGCAGCAGCATGGTCGCGAGCGCCAGCCTCAAGCGGCGGGCGAGCGATGACCGGGGTTCAGGAATCTGGCCCATGGGATTCTTCTCGGCCAGTGGCCATGCAAGCCTTAGAGGTCAAGCACGGTGGAGAAGCTGCGGTTTCGACTGCTGGCCTCGTGCCCGTCGAACCTCAGGGTCGACAGCCTGGTTCCCGGATGCGAACATACGTTCGATGAGCCTGGCGACCATCCTGCACGCCGACCTCGACGCGTTCTACGCCTCGGTCGAGCAGCGGGACGACCCTACGCTGCGTGGCCGGCCCGTGATCGTCGGGGCGGGGGTGGTGCTCGCGGCCAGCTACGAGGCCAAGGCCCACGGCGTG
>DATHIG010000801.1:0-5497 GCA_035490035.1 Actinomycetes bacterium | reverse complement strand
CCCGCCGCCCAGCCAAGGTCAACGCCATGCTGCCCGAGCTGGGCTGAGGCCACGCCGTATCGCCCAGACCTCAGCGAGCATGCGCCGCCCGTCGAGCAGCACCCGTACCTTGCTGCCGCGGCGGACCTGGGCCCGCACCGGGACCTCGGCAACGGCCAGGCCGAGCCGCTGGGCGAGCAGGAGGACCTCGACGTCGAAGGCGAACCCGTTCAGCCGGGAGTCGCCGCAGAGCTCGCGGGCTGCTTGGCGGCGGAAGCCCTTGAGCCGCACTGGGTGTGGGCGAAGGGCAGGTCGGAGACAAGGCGCAGGGCCGGTCGTCAACGGCCCGGGTGCCGGTGGGTCCGGCGGCCCGCCCTGTCCCTGGTTGCCCCCACCCGTGCTCGACGGTGGCCCACCCGGCCCGTGTCCTGGCTGCCGGGCGGCAACAGGATGGCCTGCATCGCTCGTAGGATGGCGGCAGCATGAAGACGCAGCTGGCGCCGCTTTCGA
Source organism: Actinomycetes bacterium (assembly GCA_035490035.1). Lineage (GTDB taxonomy): Bacteria > Actinomycetota > CALGFH01 > CALGFH01 > CALGFH01 > CALGFH01. The sequence goes on along the minus strand of DATHIG010000801.1, from coordinate 5,008 downwards.
CTGCCGAGCTCGCCGAGCTCGCGGGCGCGACCGAAACGGAGGTCGACCGAATGGTCGGCCTGGGCATCCTCGTTCCACGGGACCGATCGCGGCCGTTCCTGGCCACCGACGTGCAGAAGATGCGCCTGGCCAAGGCGTGCGAGCAGGCCGGGCTGCCGATGGAGGGGATCGCGTCGGCGATCCGGGCGGGCCGACTGTCGTTCGCGTTCCTGGAGGCCTCCCCATTCCGGCGGTGGGCGGTGCGCTCCGCGCAGACCTACCGAGCGGTGAGCCAGGAGACCGGGATGCCCTTGGAGCTGCTCCGCGCAGCCCTCGAGTCCATGGGGTTTGCCAGCATGGCGCCCGACGGGCGGATCCGGGAAGACGAGCTGGAGATCGTGCCGCTGCTGCAGCTGGGACATGCCACCGGCGTCCTGGACCAGGCCTGGATCACCCGGGTCGGCCGGACCTTCGCGGAAGGCATGCGCCTGGTTGCCAAGGCCGAGAACGAGGCCTACCACGCGCGGTTCGAGATGCCCATGCTGGAGGCCGGTCTGGATCAGCGGGAGAGCATGGAGGCGGCCTCCCGGATGGGCGGCGACTTCAACCCGCTGGTGGATCGCGCGCTCATGGCCATCTACCGCAGGCAGCAGGAACTGGCCTGGACCGAGCACCTGGTCGAGCACGTCGAGACCGCGCTGGAGGAGACCGGCGTCCTCGGCCGGCCCGAGCGGGTCCCGGCGATGTGCTTCCTGGACCTGGCGGGCTACACCCGGCTGACCGAGGAGCGCGGCGACCAGGCCGCCGCCGAGTTGGCCGCGTCCCTGGCCGTGCTGGTCGACCGGTCCTCGCGTGATCGCGGTGGCGTGCCGGTCAAGTGGCTGGGCGACGGGGTGATGTTCCATTTCTGGGATCCAGCGGGTGCCGCGCTGGCGGCGTTGAGCATGGCGGAGGAGCTCCCGCTGGCGGGCTTGCCGCCGGCGCACGTCGGGGTCGTCGCCGGGCCGGTGGTGGCCCAGGGTGGCGACTACTTCGGCCGCACGGTGAACCTGGCCGCCCGGTTCGCCGCCCACGCCCGCGCCGGTCAGGTCCTGGTGAGCCAGAGCGTGGTTGAGACGGCCTCGCCCCAGGGGGTGATCTTCGTCGAGCTGGGGGACGTGCGGCTGGAGGGGATCTCCCGGCCGGTACGGGTGTTCGAAGCCCGCCGGGCTTGACCGTTCCCGACCACAGCCGACGCCCCAGCGAGGTCGACACGGTGCGATTCGGCGCTGTCCCGATCAACGCGAATCTCCTGCCCGGTCGTTCCCGTATATCCCTATGAGGCTGTTCGCGACCGCACGGAGGCCCGCTCGATGATCACCTTCGCTCACCGCCGCGCGTTCTGGTCCGGAATCGTCGCGGTGAGCATTGGTGTGCTGCTGCATCTTCCCATGTACCTCGGTGCCGGTGACATGGGCTATCGGCTGGCCGGGATGCCGATGGATCCCTCGATGAAGGCGGGCATGGCCCTCATCGTCGTCGGCATCGCGCTGTCGGTGTACGGACTGGTGCCGCGGGGCGCGGGGGCCTATCCGGATCGGGTGGCCGGCGTGCGGGTGGCCGCGTTGGACGATGCCCCGATCCAGCGCGCCCACCTGGCGCTCCTGGCCGTCATGGCCGTCGCCGTGACCATCGACGTCATGAAGCCAACCACGCTGGCATTCGTGGTGCCCGGGGTGGCGCAGGAGTACGGCCTCAAGTCGCCGCTGAACCCGCAGGGTCAGGTGCCGGTGGCCTTGCTGCCGCTGTGCGCGCTCGTCGGGATGGTGCTCGGCTCCGTCGGGTGGGGCTGGCTGGGCGACCGCATCGGCAGGCGGGCGTCGATCCTGCTCGCCGGCGTCATGTTCATCGCCACCTCCATCTGCGGCGCGATGCCAGCGTTCGGCTGGAACCTGGTCATGTGCTTCCTCATGGGCGCGGCGGTCGGCGGGATGCTGCCGATCGCGTTCGCCCTGCTGGCCGAGACCATCCCCGCCAGGCACCGTAGCTGGCTGATGGTGCTGATCGGTGGCGACGTGGCGGGGGCGTACATCGTCACCAGCCTTCTTGCCTCCGCGCTGGAGCCGCGGTTCGGCTGGCGTGTCCTCTGGCTGATCGGGCTGCCCACGGGCGTGCTCCTCATCCTGCTCAACCGCTGGATTCCCGAGTCGCCACGGTTCCTGCTGGCCACCGGCCGCGCCGCCGAGGCGGAGGCGGTGATGGCGCGCTTCGGCGCCCGCCTGGTACCTGAGGAGCCCGCGCCCCGTTCCGACGCGGAGCCGGGCCGCTACCTCCAGCTGTTCCGCCGGCCGTTCGGCGGTCTGACGACCGCGGTGGTGCTCTTCGGCCTCGGCTGGGGCCTGGTGAACAGCGGGTTCCTGCTGTGGCTGCCCACCAACCTGCGCCAGCTGGGACTGGAGACCGGCGCGTCCGAGCGCCTGCTCGCCGGCGCCGCCATCATCGGGTTCCCGGCCGTGTTCGCGGTGGCGTTGCTGTACGGCTTCTGGAGCAGCAGGGGGACGATGATCGGTGTCGCCCTGCTCACCTCGGCCACGCTGTTTGCCTTCGTGGCGCTGGGACGGCGGGTGGGAGACCACCCATACGTGCTCCAGGCGCTCATCGTGCTCCTGCTGGTGGGCACGAACTCCATCCTCGCGGTGCTGACGCCGTACAGCTCGGAGGTGTACCCGACACGCGTCCGGGCCCGGGGGACCGGCCTGGCGGGCGCCTGCGCCCGCGCGGGCGGTCTGCTGGGCGTGAGCGTGGTGGTGATCGGGCTGGCGCCGCCCAGCCTGACCGGGGCTGCGACGCTCGGTGCCATCCCGACCGCGCTGGCTGCCTTGGCGGTCGCCTACTACGGCGTCGAGACCCGGCGGCGGCGGCTGGAGGAGATCACCGCGACCGAGCTGGCCGCTGGTGCGTCGCCGGACACGCCAGGTACCACATCGGAAGGGAGAGCCATGGATTGTCTGGTGATCGGCGCGGGTCCGGCGGGGCTGCAGCTCGGGTACTTCCTGGAGCGGGCGGGACGTGACTACCTGATCCTGGAGGCCGGTCCGGCGCCCGGGACGTTCTTCAGCAGATTTCCGCGGCACCGGCGTCTCATCTCGATCAACAAGCCGCATACCGGCTGGGACGATCCAGAGCTCAACCTGCGCATGGACTGGAATTCGCTGCTGTCCGAGGACCCCAGCCTGCGCTTCACCCGCTACAGCGGCCGCTACCTTCCCGACGCCGATGACCTGGTGCGGTATCTGGCCGATTTCGCCGGCGCGTTCCGCTTGCGCGTCCGCTACGGCACCCGGGTCGTCCGCGTCAGCCACCAGGACGGGGCGTTCCGCGCGACCGACGAGAGCGGACGGGTCTATGCGGCGCGGCGGCTGGTCGTGGCCACCGGCTTCTCGGGGCCGTATCTCCCGCCGATCCCCGGCATCGAGACCGCGGAGCTGTACGGCACCGTCTCGGTGGATCCCGGTGACTTCGTGGACCAGCGGGTGCTCGTCATCGGCAAGGGCAACTCCGGGTTCGAGACCGCCGACAACCTGATCGAGACGGCGGCGGTGATTCACGTGGCCGGCCCGGAGTCCATCCGGATGGCGTGGCGAACCCACTATGTGGGGCATCTGCGGGCGGTCAACAACAACCTGCTCGACACCTATCAGCTCAAGTCGCAGAACGCGCTGCTGGACGGGACGATCCAGCGTATCGAACGCCGGAACGGCTCCTATCTGGTCACCGTGAGCTTCGCGCGCGCGAACGAGGTCACCAAGGACATCCCCTACGACCGGGTGATCGTGTGCACGGGCTTCCGGTTCGACGCTTCGATCTTCGATCCGGCCTGCCGTCCCGAGCTGGTCATCGACGACCGCTTCCCGGCGCAGACACCCGAGTGGGAGTCGGTCAACGTCCCGGGGCTGTACTTCGCCGGGACGCTCATGCAGGTCCGCGACTTCAAGCGGTCGACCGGCGGGTTCATCCACGGCTTCCGGTATGGCGTCCGGGCCCTGCACCGCATGCTGGAGCGCAAATACCACGGGGTGGAATGGCCCCACCAGCTTCTCCCCGCCGATCCACGAGCGCTGGCGGACGCCGTGACCACCCGTGTCAACCGGACCTCGGCCCTGTGGCAGCAGTTCGGCTTCCTCTGCGACCTGATCACGCTCGGCCCGGACGGGACGGCGCGCCACTACGAGGAGCTGCCCGTCGACTACGGGCTGGCCAACCACACCGGCGACTACTTCACGGTCACGCTGGAGTACGGCCCCGATCACGACCGATTCGACCCGTTCGACATCTCGGTGGGCCGCATCGCCCAGTCCGACGCCGAGGCCGCGGCCAAGGGCCGCTACCTGCACCCGGTCGTCCGGGCATACCGGCTCGGGGAGCTCGTCGCGGAGCACCACGTGACCGAGAACCTCGAGAACGAATGGACCGACGAGACGGTGCACCGGGAACCGCTGCAAGCCTTCCTCGCCCGCGAGATCGGCCGGGTCCCGGTCTGAGCGGCATGCAATCGCTGTCGCTGCACGAGATCGAGGACGAGGCGCGCCACCGCCTCGACCCCGCCGTCTACGACTTCTTCGCAGGAGGCGCCGGGGACGAGGTCACGGTGCGGGCGAACCAGGCTGGGTTCGCCCAGATCGGCCTGGTGCCGCGCGTGCTGTGCGGCACCAGTACGCGGGAGCTGGCCGTCACCCTGCTGGGCCGCCGCACAGCCCAGCCCGTCATCGTGGCGCCGACCGCCTTCCACCGGCTCGCCCATCCCGACGGTGAGCTGGCGACCGCGCGGGCGGCGGCGAACGCGGGCGTGATCATGATCGTCAGCATGGCGTCGACGGTGGCGATCGACCAGCTCGCCGAGACCGGCGCCGACCTGTGGTTCCAGCTCTACATCCAGCCGGATCTGGCGTTCACCGAGTCCCTCGTCCGCCGGGCCGAGGCGGCCGGCTGCCGGGCGCTGGTGGTGACGGTGGACTCGCCGACGCTCGGGCGCAACGAGCGAGGCGACCGC
>DATHIG010000800.1:0-2978 GCA_035490035.1 Actinomycetes bacterium | reverse complement strand
TAACGTCTGGCCCTTGTGAAGGACCCGATCTCGCCGATTGCCCCACGGGCCTCCGGCCGATGACCTGGACGTCCGGCGCCCCGGGAGCCCTCGAGTGGCATCCCGGCCCCGGGGCGGAAGAGCTCGTCCGCCGAAGGGCGCGGCTCCTGGTGCTCTCCGAGCAGCTGCTGGGCCGGGAGCGGGGCCTTGCCGCCTTCCGCGGCGAGCTGCACGCCTTCGAGACCAGCTACCGCAAGGCGCTCGGCGCCCGCTACGCGCGCCTCGACGACCTGGCCGAACGCCTGGAACAGACCGCCGAGCTGGGCGACGGCGACCGGCCGGACCCGGACCTGGCCGCCGACAGCCCGGCCGATCGCTATCCCGGTCAGGGCCTGCCCGGCGGGCAGAACTGGGCCTGGGGGGAGCGCGAGCCGGAGCCGGAGCGGCGCCCGGTGATCAACGACGACGCCAAGCGGCTGTTCCGTCTCCTGGCCCGCCGCATCCATCCCGACCTGGCCGGCGACCCGGTCGAGCGGGAGTGGCGAACCAACCTGATGGTGGCGGCCAACTTCGCCTACGAGCAGGGCGACGTTGCCGCCCTCGAGCGCCTGCTGGAGGACTGGCAGCGGAGCCCCGAGGCCGTGACCGGCAGCGGAGCCGCGGCCGAGCTGGAGCGGACCCTGCGCCGCATCGCCCAGGTCGAGGCCAGCATCGCCGGCATCGACGAGGAGCTGGCCGAGCTGGAGGCGTCGGCCATGGGCTGGCTGCGCCGCCGGGTCGAGAAGGCCGCCCGCGAGGGCTGGGACCTGCTGGCCCACATGGTCAGGGAGCTGGACCGCCAGATCACCGAGGCGCAGCTGGAGCTCGACCGCCGGGCGGCCGGGTCGGACGCCGTCGCCTGGCGCACCGGCTGACCATCGGGTCGGGCCGGCGGGCGTGAGTAGGCCGGCGTTGCCTGGGTACCACCACGGGCAATCGCGACGGCTGCGGACGACGGGTGGTGACAGCATGGCCAGGGAGATTCGCGAAGGACCAGGAGAGGGCCCGGACAGCGGGGCGGTGGCGACGACCTTCCCCAGCAGGTACCTCCCACCGGTCACCTACAAGGATATGCCGGAGCCGCTGTCGCTGCGCAAGGTCCTCGGGCCCGGGGTGATCGCGGCCGGGATCGGGCTGGCCTCCGGGGAGTTCATCCTCTGGCCCTATATCACCTCCCAGGTCGGCCTGGTCTTCCTGTGGGCCGCGGTCATCGGGGTCGTGACCCAGTTCTTCATCAACATGGAGATCGAGCGCTACACCCTGGCCACCGGCGAGACAGCCCTGACCGGGTTCAGCCGCTACTGGCGCCACTGGGGCCTGGTGTTCGCCCTGATGACCTTCCTGGCCAACGCCTGGCCGGGCTGGATGACGAGCTCGGTCACGCTGGTCACCTTCATCTTCGGCGGCGGCAACGTCACGCTCCTCTCCATCCTCGGGCTGGTCGCCATCGCGGCCGCGCTGACCCTGGCCCCGGTCGTCTACGTGGTGGTCGAGAAGGTGGAGTTCTTCAAGGTCGGGCTGGTCATCCTCTTCCTGGTGGTCGCCGTCGCCGCCGCCATCACCGCGGACGCCTGGGCCAACCTGCCCGACGGCATCACCAACTTCGGCCGGCTGCCCGAGGGACTGGCCGTGGCGCTGGTGCTGCCCGCGCTCGCCTTCGCCGGCGCCGGTGGAGGCCAGAACCTGGTCCAGAGCAACTGGATGCGGGACAAGGGCTACGGCATGGGCATCCACATTCCCCGGCTGGCGTCGCCGGTCACCGGCGCGCCGGAGGCCGCGCCCGGCACGGGCTATGCCTTCCGGGACACCGACGACAACATGCGCCGCTGGCAGGCCTGGTGGCGGGTGGCCAACGTGGAACAGCTGGTCAGCTTCGTGGCCATCACCATCGTCACGATCGTGCTGATGTCGCTGCTGGCCTACTCGACCGTGTTCGGCATCGAGGGCGAGAGCAACATCGCCTTCCTGGAGGCCGAGGGCAACGCCCTCATGGACCGCGTCGGCAGCTGGTTCGGGTACCTGTTCTGGATCATCGGGGCAACCTCCCTATTCGCCGCGGCCCTTGGCATCCTCGACTACACCTGCCGCCTGGTCGCCGACGTGCTGAAGGTTTCCTACCTGCGCGACAACGAGCGCTGGAGCGAGAGCAAGATCTACTTCGCGCTCGTCTGGGCCAGCGTGGCCTGGAGCGTGGTGATCCTGCTGACGATCACGTCGCAACCGCTCATCCTGCTCATCATCTCCGCCTCCATCGGCGGGTTCATGATGTTCCTCTACTCGGGGCTGCTGATCCTGATCAACAAGCGCTCACTGCCGCCGGCCATCGGCATCACCCGCTTCCGGACCGCCACCATGGTCTGGTCGGTCCTGCTGTTCGGCACCGCCTCGGTGATCGCCATCCAGGCCCAGTGGGACAACATCAAGGAGCTGCTCGGGCTGGGATGAGCCGGCCGTGTACCGGTTCCTGCTGACCGTCGCCCTCGCCCTGCTGATCTGGGTGCTGCTGGCCGGCCTGGCCGCCCTCCTCGGGTTCCTGTAGCGCCGCACTACGGTGACTTTGGGGCCACCCGCGTGGTCTGGTATACACCGGCTGCCTGCATTGGTGGCTGGAGGCCAGGGGAGGAGCGCGGGTGAGCGAGGTCGCCGGCCGGCCGGCCCCGAGCCGGGTGTGGCTGCTGGTGGTGGTCCTGATGATCGGGTTGGCACTGGCCGGCCCGGTGGTGATGGTCCGCGACCAGCTCGCCGACCGGGCCGGCGAGCCGGTCGCGGCCGAGGGCGCGCAGCCGGCGGCCGGGACCGGCGGGAACACCGTGAAGATGGCTGGGCTGGCCTTCGCCCCGGGAACGCTCACCGTGGCCAGGGGCACGACGGTGGTCTTCGACAACGACGACACCGCCCCGCACACCGTCACCGCCCGCTCCGGCGGGACCGACTCCGGCGTGCTCGACCCTGGCAGGCAG
>DATHIG010000799.1:0-3901 GCA_035490035.1 Actinomycetes bacterium | reverse complement strand
GGTAGGCCCGTCCTCCGCCTTGTCCACAACGAAACCGGCTCGCTCGAGATAACGCCGGACCACGTCGCTGACCGTCGGGTCGTCATCGACGACGAGCACCCGACCGGCGGTCACCCTCGCGTCCGTGCTCACCATCTCAGTGTCCATCCGATCTGGCCCAGAAGCGCCAGGCCGAGCTGGCCCGCGAGCCACCACCGGCGGACCCGACCGGGCAACGCGGCGGCCGCCGGAAGCAGCCAGACGGCGAACGGCATGTAGATCCGCTCCAACTCGGTCACGCACCCGTGGTTAAAGACGTCGGCTGCTGATGTAGGCGACGACCGATATATCTGGTCGGACCGGCCTCGACCGGACTTTGTGCCCCTCCTGGTCCACGGCCCGGCCACTTCCTCAAGAACTTCTTCCACGAGCAACCCGCATTGAACATCGGCCACGCCCGCCTGTACTCATGGCTCGTCGGCTCATCAATCACCCGCGCCCCAGCCTCGCGGGCTCGGATGACTGCGGCATCCACGTCGGGCACCCGTACCTTGATCACGTGTGTGACGCTTCCCGCGCTCGGTGCGACCTGCTGACCGCGGACGCCCGAGCGTCCGCCAGCATCAGTCGCCGCGGAAGACGCCAGCAGCGGCAAGAGCGGACGGTTCGTGCCGCGCGACCCGCCCAGGGTGATGTCGGGTTGGACGGCGGCTCCCAGCAGGATGGTTGGCATGCTCATCAGGCACCGCGGCATCACACCTTCGGTTGATGCCACCGCGTTCGTCGCGCCCACCGCAACCCTGGTCGGCGACGTCCGGGTTGGCCCACGGGCCCGCATCATGTACGGCGCGGTGCTGGACGCCGAGGGATCGCACATCAGCGTGGGCGAGGCCTGTGTCATCACCGAGCTCGCGGTCCTGCGGGCCACCTCGGTCGCAGACGCCGACCGCCCGGTCCAGCTCCGCGACCACGTCTTCGTCGGCCCGCACGCCACCCTGCTCGGCTGCCTACTCGACCGCTGCGTCTACGTCGGCACCGGCGCGACCATCCTGCACGGCGCGACCGTCGCCGCCGGCGCGGTCATCGCCGTCGGCGCACTGGTTCACGCGCGAACCGAGGTGCCCCCGGAACTGTTCGTGCCACCCCACACGGTGGCCGTCGGCGCGCCGGCGCGGATCCTGACACCCGACCGGACCGACGAAGTCTCGGCGGCCATCCGGGACACCAACTTCGCCGCCGCCGCGTTCGGCGTCCAGGCGGACTGGGCCGACCGGATCACCCGGTACGAGCAAACCGCCGAGGTGCGGGTGACCGAGTTCGGTGCGCACTTCGACGATGAAATCCTCGACTGATCGACGGCCCGACGCGGACGACCTCACACAGATGACGACGTTTCCTCGAGGCGCCACACACGTGTCGAGGCGGCGATCGGGCCATGATGACAAGCTGAGCGCCAGCGACGGGTACACCTACCTGACGAGGCAAGCGGCGTCCCTGACGAGGCAGGTGGCGTCGGCCGACCAACGCCGGGCCGGGCAGCCGCTCGCCGACTACTACACGCAGACCCGGAACCCGCCCGGCCGCTGGCTCGGCACCGGAGCGCCGAAGCTCGGTCTCCGCCGGCCGGCCACCGAATGGCGGATGCGAGCCCTGTTCGCCCGGGGCGAGCACCCCAACGCCGAGACCCATGGGCTTTATCGCCGCCGCGTTCGACCATCGCGAGTCCCACGTCGGCGATCCGGACCTGCACACGCACGTAGCGGTCGCGAACAAGGTCCGCGCGGTGGTCGACAAGCCAGGCGGATCGCCGCGTTGGCTGTCAGGGGCGGAAACGCACGCGTGTGTAGCAGCCCATCAGCTGCCGAAAATCCTCGGCGTCGGAGACCGTGGTCAGCGCCACGTCGCCCCAGTGGGGCTGTACCGCTGCGCCCGGAGACGGTCGCCTTCTCCGCCCGCTTCGACTCCCTCGACGCCTCTGACGGTGGCGTTCGTGGCCTGGGTGGCGATCCGCCGCGGGCAGACCCACCGCACCCGTGGAGAGGTCATCGGGGTCCCCGGCGCCCGTAACCGCGTCGCCGTGAGAAGGCGGCGCGGTCGCGTCGCGCCGCCTTCTCACGCTGGCCTCCTACAGGTCGGGCTGGAAGATGTAGAGCCCGAAGTCCCGGTCGCTGGCCAGGACGTACTGCTCCTCGCCGATGTTGTGGACCTCGACGCCCCAGAAATTGTTCCCGCCTTCATCAATGAAGGCGCCAACCTGCTCCAGGCCGCCGTTGCCGTACTCCAGGATGCGGAAGCCGCCGGCGTAGTAGCTGACATAGGCGAGCTTCTTACCAGGGTTCGGATCGATCGCCACCTCGTGCACCGACAGATCGCCGAATCCGGTCGCGAAGGCTGGATCCTGTGCCTCAGGAATCGCGAACGTGTCGATGCTGGTGATCGAACCGGGCTCCCCCACGTCGCCCGGAATCTGGGTACGGAACAGCCGGATGAAGCCCCACCCGTCGAACACGGCCTCGATCGTCGTCGACGCGACCGACGAACCCACTGCCGGCGACGGGGTCGTGCAAGCGTTGTCCGCCGTCACGCCGGGCACCTGGAGCAGCTGCAACCCGGCCAGCCGGTTGGCGAAGACGAACGGGATTTCGCCCGCGGCCAGCATCGTGACCTGGCCCATGCAGTCGGGCCGGACGGCGTTGAACACGATGCCGGCGTCGTAGCCCGCCGCGACAATGTTGTCCAACTTCTCCTGGAAGGTGCACACGCCGCGCTCGACGAGCGCGACCCCTTCACCGGCGGGCGGCGGCGAAGTGCTGCAGCCGAGGCCGACGAACGTCGGCGTCCCGCTGATGGTGGTGTCCGCGTCGATCGGCGGCGTGTCGGAGGCCGATGTCGCGGTGTAGGCGGTCCCTGCGTATGGGCCCGACGTGATCGTGGCAATCACGCGGTACGGGTTGAAGTCCTCGTCGGTGGCGACCAGGAATCGGTTGTCGGGTGACAGCTCCGATTGGTGACCGTTGCCCTCGGGGGAGATTTCGTGGCCGCGTGCCAACCGCTCCTCGTCCAGTTCGGCGTAGTCAGACTCGGCGATGAGGGTGACATTGCCGTCGGTCGGGTTGGTGACGTCAAGCAGCACGTACCCGCCGTCCCAGTACGACATGTTCATCACATATCGCTCGCCGACCCGCTGCACCATCATGTCGTGAGAGAAGACCGACGTGAGGTTGCTGGGCGCGGCTTGATCCACATCGAAGGGTGGCTCGTCGAGGTTGAGTGTGTCGTTGACCAGGACCGGGTTCCGCGGATCGGTGATGTCGAGGATGTCGATGTCGGTGGTCTCCTCGTCGTCGACCAGCACGACATACGTCCGGTTGGAGAACTTGTCGGTCCACGCGAACTGGCTGTGCGTCTGGTTCGCCTGGTCGTCCATCCCGCCGGCTGGGTCGGTGTAGTCGCCGGCGTGAGCCACAAGCAGATCCGGATGCTCGGCATCGGTGATGTCCCAGATGTTGATCCCGCCACGGGTTCGCGGCGCCGACGGCGGCGGTGCGCCAGGGCAGGTCTCGTTTTGGTGCATGAACAGGACGCCCTGGAAGAACTCGTTGTCCATCTCGAGGACATCGGAGCCTTCACCCGCGAAGTTCCCGTCGTCCGTGGGCATGAACGCGCTCTGTACCTCGAACGGGTGCGCCGGGTCGGCAATGTTGATGACGTGCGCCCCGGTCTGCTCACATGTCGGCTCGCGGAACGCGGTAAGGAACGCGTAGTTGCCGTACGCGGAGACGTCGGCGATCCGGCCGTCGTTGCCCGTGCCGGCCGGGTTGGTGACCTCGGCCTTGCCGATCAGCTTGACACCCTCACTGACCGGAGGCAGGTGGCCTTCGCTCTGGCCGTGTTGGTCGCCGTGAACGACCCCTTCGCCCGG
>DATHIG010000798.1:0-4419 GCA_035490035.1 Actinomycetes bacterium | reverse complement strand
CATCCCCCACGACGACCAGCCCGACTGAGCGGTCGGCAGGTCAGCGGGACGGGCCGCCGCCGGGGTCGTCCCAGCCCAGGTTGGCGGCCATTCGGCGGAGGACCTCGACGGTGGCCAGGTAGTCGTCGGGGGTGATGCCGGCGGTCACCTGGCGACGGCTGCTCGAGACCTTGGCCAGGAGGGCGCCGTGGGCGGTGATGCCGGCCCGGGTCAGGGCGGAGGGGTGCTGGAAACGCGCCCGCCCGGGCCCCATATGGGCCCGGGCGGGTCGGGTCGGGTTGCTCAGGGAACCGGCATGAGGGCGATGCGGCGGCGGGTCTCGTTCCCGATGCGGTTGGTGTCGCTGCCCACCCACAGACCCTGGGAGGTGACGTAGAGGTCCTTGCCGCCCACGCCGCGCTCCTTGGTCGGGTTCCAGCTCAGTGCGAGGCCGGTCGTCGGGTTGATCGCGCCGATGCCGGGGCGGCTGACCGCTCCAGGTCCGGCCGCGTTGGAGCCCTGGGGGTTGTCGAGCCAGCGCTGGTGGCCCTGGACGTACACGGCCACGTCGGTGGCGGCCACCGAGTGCAGGGTGTCGCCGCCGGTGTAGTTGATCCAGGTGGGCCTGACCGGGCTGGCGATGCCGGTCTCGAACCGGGCGGCCGCGTCGCACAGGTCGCGGCCGACCCCGCCGGCCTCCGGGATGAAGCCGGTCGACACGAACGCGAACCACGACCCGTCGGGCGAGAAGTCGACGTCGCGCATGTAGTCGGCCAGGCTGCCGGCCCGGCACATGTTCTGCAGCGGCGGGTAGTACCAGGCGTTGACCGACGCCGTCGCGCCCAGGGTGAGCATGAACGCCCGCCACCGGCTCTGCCCGCCGACGGAGGTGAAGTTGCCGACGGCCACCAGCCGGGTCCCGGCCGGGTTGACGGCGAAGCGGTAGACCTCGACCGGCCCGGCGTTGGAGGTGACGCTGCCGCTGATCGAGAGGTTGAGGTAGCCGGTGTTGGCCCCGGTGGCCGGGTTGACCGCCCGCAGCTTGCCGGGGAAGGTGCCGCCGGCCAGCAACCGGCCGCTCACCAGGGCGACCTCGGTGACCTTGCCGGAGCTGAGGTTGGCGTTGAACGCGGTGTCGACGGCGCCGGTGGTCGGGTTCAGCTTGGCCAGGCCGCGGCGGGCCACGCCGTTCACGGTGGTGAACGTCCCGCCGACGTACAGCGAGGTCCCGTCGGAGGCCAGCGCCCAGACCTCGCCGTTGATGCTGGGGGCGAAGGTGGTGCTGATCACGCCGGTGGTGGCGCTGAAGGCAACCAGGTTGCTGCGGGCGAAGGTCCCGCCTGGGCTCACGCCGGGTGCGGTGCTGACCGAGCTGAAGACGCCGCCGGCATACATCGTGCCGCCGACCTGGACGAACTTGTGCACGGCGCCGCTGGCGACGTTGGGCGTGAAGTTGGCCGGGTTGGCGCTGACCACGACCCCGAGCGCGATCGACGCTCCGGCAACGCTCGGCACGGCCGCCATGGCCAGGCTGAGGCCGACCGCGACCAGCATCCTTCGAACGGTGTGCCTGCTGAACGGAACCAAGTCGAATGCCTCTCCGATACCCGTCGTCCACGGCATGATGGGACTGCGACGCAGATCCTAGCCGCTTCCCACGAATCCGGAATCATGCGGTTGAAGTACGCTGGAGTGGGCGTCCAGGAAGGCGGCGGCGGGCGATCTGGGGGAGGTGACGCGGATCCTGCTGGCTGCGGTCAGCGCCCCCAAAAGGCGACCTGGCTGGGCCGCTCGATCGGGTGGCCGGCGGGTGCCTCCCGGACGCCGGCGGCGACCTCGGGGGTGGCGGCGACGCCTACGCCGGGTCGGGCGAACCGGCCTGGCCGGAGGCCCGCAGGGCATCGCGGTGGCGGCGGGGGAGCCGGTCGACCACCAGGTCCCAGGAGTGGTCGACCAGCTCGGCCAGCTCCTCGTCGGGGACCGAGCCGTCCAGCTCGATGGTGTTCCAGAGCCGCTTGTTCAGGTGGTAGCCGGGCCGGACCGCGGGATAGCGGTCGCGGAGGGCCTCCGACAGGGTGGGGTCGCATTTGAGGCTGACGCTGCCCGGCTGGCCGGTGAGGCCGCAGATGGCGAACACCCGGCCGCCGACCTTGAACACGGCCACGTCGTCGCCGAACGGGTAGTCCTCGGCCGCCCCCGGTCGGCTCCCGCAGTACTCGAGCACGTCGTCCCGGTCCATCCGTTCCTCCCAGCCTGGGTCCGCGGTGATGCTGCCATGGCCGCGTGACAGCAGCACCAGCCGGTCGGTGGTGTGGGGATAGCATTGGGCGCGCGCAGCGGGGTACGGGGGGCCGGTCCCGATCGCGAGGCCGGAGGGAGCCATGAACTGGAACAGGGACAGGGACTTCGACGACGTGCCCGACTGGCAGGAGGACGAGAACTACGCCGACGAGGCGCCGCTGCGTGGTCCCAACAGCCCGCGAGCACGGATGCCCGGCTCGGGGTGCGCGCTCCCGGTCGCCCTCCTGGCGGCGCTGGCGGGCCTGCTGGCCCGCCGGTCCCGACCCTAGCGGCGGAGCTCCAGGAACGGGACCAGCTGCTCGGCGGGGGTCATCGAGCCGTGGTGGCCGATGAGGATGGCCTGGGTCGGGTCGACCTCCCGCTGCACCACCCCGATCGGCCCGAACGCGGCCGCGACCACGTCGCCGATGCGGCCCCGGACCTCGTCGGGCACCTGGGGGCCGAACCAGCCGGCGGCGACGGCCTCCTCGCCGGGAACCACCCACATGGCATGCCCGAGCAGTCCCTGCCAGGCGGCCAGCACGTCGGCGGCGGCACCACGCTGGGCGTGGACGTGCCTGGCCCTTGCCTCGCCGGCCAGCAGCCGTACCCCGGCGGCCAGCTCCGGCTGGTCGGCCAGGTCGACCCGCTCGGAGGGATGGAGATCAACCATGCCGTGGTCGCCGGTGACGAACAGGGCGGCGTCGCCGGGGAGGCGCTCGGCGATGTGGCCGACCAGCCGGTCGATGTGGGCCAGCTCCAGGCGCCAGGCCTCGCTCGTGACCCCGCGGACGTGCCCGGTCCGGTCCAGGTCGGGATGGTAGAGGTAGACGAGGCTGCGGCGGCCCTTGGCCAGGCCGCGCAGGGCGCCGGCGGCCTGGTCGCCCAGCGAGAACGTGCGCCAGTAGTCGCCGCCGCGCAGGGCCGCTCTGGTGAAGCCGGAGGCGGCGTACTCGCCGGCGCCGACCAGGGTGACCTCGACCCCGTCGTCGGCGGCCAGCTCGAACCCGGTCGGTTCGGGCTGCAGCCGCTCCGGGACCACCCGGTCGCGCAGGTCCTTGGCGCGCCCGAGGCCGTAGGGGGACCAGCGCAGGCAGTTGAACGCCCGCTCCATGCCCGGCAGGGCGATGGTGTAGCCGACCAGCCCGTGGCCGCCTGGCGGGAGGCCGGTGCCGATCGAGGCCAGGCTGGTCACCGTGGTCGCCGGGAACCCGGTGGTGACCGGCCCGCCCCGCTCGGCCGCGCCGCCAAGGATCGGCGCCATCCGGCGGTTGGCCAGCAGCAGCTCCCACCCCAGGCCGTCGACCACCAGCAGGCAGGCCCGGCGCAGGGGCTCCACCCCCAGCGGGTTGCGGAGGCCGGGCACGTCCAGCGCGGCCAGCAGCGACGGCAGCAGGTCGGCGAGCGAGCCCTCGCCGTAGCGGGGGAGCGGCGGCGGGGGAGGGCCGGTCTCGCCGGGAGCCGCCGTGGCCGAGGTGGTCATGGCCGGCAGGGTACTTGAGGCCCAGCCGGCAGCGCCTTCGTAGACTGGAGGAAGGACGACATCACCGAAGGCGAGGACGACATGGCAGAGGTCACCAGGACCGAGCAGGAGTGGCGTGAGCAGCTCACGCCCGACCAGTACCGGGTGCTGCGCCAGAAGGGCACCGAGCCGCCGTTCACCGGCAAGTACACCTTCGCCAAGGAAGAGGGCATCTACCGCTGCGCCGCCTGTGGCAACGAGCTGTTCCGCTCCGACGCCAAGTTCGACTCCGGCACCGGCTGGCCGAGCTTCACCGAGCCCGCCAACGCCGCCGGCGTCGAGCTGCATCCCGACAACAGCCTCGGCATGACCCGCACCGAGGTCACCTGCCGCCGCTGCGGTTCCCACCTCGGCCACGTGTTCCCCGACGGCCCGGCCCCGACCGGCCAGCGCTACTGCATCAACAGCCTTTCGCTGGAGCTGGACAGCGACGGGACCTCCGCCCCCTGAAGGGTCGCTGCCAGGTCGATTCATCAGGCCATGTCGCACAGTCGGCCGGGCTCTTGGGGGGTTTGGGAAGGAGTCCTACCCCTCAGATGAGCCGGGGAGGCGCTTGCAACGCTCGGTCGGTAGGATGCGCCGTCCCCGGTAGGTAGTTGGGAGGGTGTGTGGCGGAGGAGCGGCGCGAGCAGCCGACC
>DATHIG010000797.1:0-2005 GCA_035490035.1 Actinomycetes bacterium | reverse complement strand
CAGGAGCTCGCCGAGGGCGCCCCTGGCCTGGGGCGGGCGCAGCAGGTCCTCCAGCCGGCTCAGGCCGCGGGCCTGTTCGAGGACCTGCTCGGCGACCCCGGCGACGACCGCGACCCGCTCGCGCACCTCGGCCGCGGTGTCGGCAGCCCGCGCCTGTGCATGCTGGACGCCGTCGAGGCCCAGGTAGAGGCGGCGGTCCAGGTCGACGAGGCGGCGGTCGAGGCTGTCGGAGATGCCGGCAAGCCGTTTGTCGAGCTGGCCACCCCCCAGCCCGGCGCCCTCGCCCCCCCGGCCCCAGCGCCCGAACAGCACCCCGGCCAGCAGCCCGGCAAGGAGCCCGATCACCACCGCCTCCCAACCCACAGCCCAAGCCTTCCCGCGAGGTCCGAGTTGGCCGGGACGCTACCAACGGGGTGCGACATAGGCCCAGCCGGCAGCGGGTACGTCCGGGCCCCAGAGGCCGGCGACGGTCCGGACCGCGTGCCGGCTTGGGCCGTCGCTACGACCGTCCGGGCCCCAGAGGCCGGCGACGGTCCGGACCGCGTACCGGCTGGGCCGTCGTTGTCAGTTGGCGGTCGCGGCGGTGAAGGGAGGTGGGGGCTCGGGGCCGGCCATGGCGGCGGCGGCGGCGACCAGGGCCGGGGCGGTGCTGGTGAGGGCGAACCAGGCGGGGGTTGGGGACATGCGGGCTGGGACGTCGACGGCGCCGAGCATGGCCAGGGGGGCCAGGGCGGTCGCCCAGAGGGCCTGGCGCCAGTCGGCCGGGTCGGCGGCCGCGACCACCGAGGGCCAGCGGTGGCCGACCAGGACACGGAGGCGCCTGGCGAAGTCGGCCAGGTCGACCTGGCCCGGCGGCAGGCCGGCCAGCTCCTGGAGCAGCGTGTCCCGCTCGTGCCAGAGCAGCCGCCCGAGCTCCGGCTGCGCCGCCCACTGGCCCCAGTCGACCCCCTCCCACCAGGCGGCGAAGACGAAGCCGAGCTGGGCGGCGTCGGGCAGGTCGAGGAACTCGCGGCCGAGCTCGGTCAGCTGCAGCAGTCCGGACTCGGCCTCGGTGAGCCGGCCGGCGTCGCAGAGCGAGCGCAGCAGGGTGGTGCGCCGCCTGGCCAGGGCCAGCCCGTCCGGGCCGTCGCCGAGCGCGCCGCCGCCGGGCAGCCGCTCCCTGACCGTCCGCAGGCTGGCCGGGTCGAGGTCACCCCAGCCGGTGAGCGGCAGGCCTTCGTCGGCCAGGCAGAGCAGGAACTCGCGGACGTCGTCGGTGAGGCCGCCGAACGGGCCGGTGAGCAGCACGGATGGGCCTCGCTTCCTGGGTGTTGGGCAGCTGCGACTCTCAACTTCGATTCGGTACGCCCCCGGCCGGGCTTGAGCGCCCTGGTGCTAGGCTCGCCCTCCACGGCCAGCCCGACCAGGAGGACGAGGAGCGTATGGAGGTCAAGCTCGGGGTCACCTACAGCCCCAAGGAGCTGGTGGTCGAGGTCGACCAGTCGGCCGACGACGTCGCCAAGCTGGTCGAGGAGGCGGTGGCCGGCAAGTCCAAGGTGCTGGCTGTCCGACACCAAAGGCCGCCGGGTCGGGGTGCCGACCGAGAAGCTGGCCTACGTCGAGGTCGGCGAGGAGCACCCGGACAAGCGGGTCGGCTTCAGCTCCCTGTAAGGCCCGGTGCCCGTGGCTAGCCGAAGTCGCGGTGGTAGGTGATGCCGTGGCGACCCACCTCGACCACCGAGACGCCTGGCACGCCGGATGAGCGCCGACCGCCCTCGGTGTAGGCGCTGGTCCACTCGGTGAGCACGGCCTGCTCGGCGTCGACCTGGCGCTTGACGCTCAGCTCGACCGGGCCCCTGACCGCGTAGACCGAGGCCAGGTGGGTGCGGATCTCGTCCCGGCCGCGGTGGGGGACGTTGTCCGGCTCGTAGTAGACGGCGTCGGGCGCGTACAGCGCCGCGGCGGCGTCCGCGTCGGCCTTGGCATGGGCCTGACGGAACTCCTCGAAGACCTGGGCCGGGCTGGC
>DATHIG010000796.1:0-4079 GCA_035490035.1 Actinomycetes bacterium | reverse complement strand
CATGGCCATGGTGGTGCTCGGCTGCGCGCTGGCGGCCGGCCTGCGGGTCATCTGGAGCGCTCGCGGCAAGGACGGCTGAGGCCGGGCCGCGGCTGCTCGGCGTCCTGGTCCTGCTGGTCGTGGCCGGGCTGTTCGCCACCCCGGTGTCGGCGACCTGGCTGGCGGTGGCCTCCCAGGAGCAGCAGATCTCGACCGCGACCCTGCAGCCACCCACCGGGACGGCCGCGGCCAGGGGGAGCTGCTTCCCGGCGCTGACGGTCGAGGTCCAGGTGAGCTGGACGGCGACCGCCTCCACCTTCGCCGACGGCTACCGGGTGTTCCGGTCGGGGACCAGCGGCGGCCCCTACACCCTGGTCGGCACGGTCACCGGCCAGGCCACGACCTCGTTCACCGACGCCAACGTGACCTTCCTCACCACCTACCACTACGTGGTCCAGGCGACCCGCAACCTGTGGCGGAGCCCGAACTCGACCCAGGCCTCGGTTACCACCCCGACCCCTGCCTGCCTCTGACCCTGTCGAGGTGGGGTCAGGCTGGCGCCGGAGGCGGCTCGCACCGTCGCGGCGCGGACGCTCAGCGGACCGTGACGGTGAGGTTCGGGCTGGCCGCGCTGGTGTGGTCGGTGTCGGCGCCCTTGTAGACCCGGTAGGTGAGCCGTCCCCTGGTGGGTGGCTTGGCGCGCAGGGTGTAGCCGCTGCCGCTGGTCAGGGTGGCGGTGGCGGCCGTCTTCCAGGCGCCGCTGACCAGGCGTTGCAGGTAGGCCCGCTGGCCGGCGTGGTTGGGGCTGACGCTGCCGGTGACGGTGATGGTCTGGCCATAGGTGATCGTGCTGGCCTTGAGCCGGGCGCTCACCCGCGGGCGGACACTGACGGTCACCAGGAGGCTGTCTGCGATGCCGTGGGTGTCGGAGCCGGGGAAGCTGGCCCGGTAGAAGGTGGTGGCCGTCGGCGCCGGGGTGAAGCTGGCGGCGCCTGCTTGGGTGGTCATGGCGCTGCCGGCGGCCTGCTCGCCGCTGGTGCCGGCTCTCCGGCCGAACAGGTTGACCGGCTCGCCTTCGAGGCCGTCGCCGGTCTGCTCGTCGGTGAGCTGGGCGCCCAGGCTGGCCTGGCCGCCGTAGGTGATGGTGGCGGCCCCGGTCAGGGTGAGCTGGGCCGGTCGGGGCGCGGCGTCGTCCTGCAGGAAGCTGGAGGTGGCGGTGTTCCAGGAGCTGGCCAGGTAGTTGCCGGGCGGCGGGTCGGTGGAGAAGTAGTCGTCGGCACCGCAGTCCAGCAGCGCCTCGTGCTCGGGCGCGCAGACGGTGGTCATGACGACCGGGCCGCCGCCGTCGTCGTCGTAGCACATGACGTCGGCCTCGTCGGTGCAGTGCCAGGCGGCGCTGGGATGGGGAGCGTCGGGCTGGACCGCGCCCAGGTTGTGGAAGATCTCGTGCAGCTCGGCGTAGTGCCAGCAGGGTGCGTCCACCCGCGCGTACATCGGCCCGCCGTTGTTGTAGTTCTCCTGGCCCGGCCGGGTGTCGCCGTAGACCTCGCCGAGCCCGCAGATCCCGACGGCGGCGTCCACCCACACCAGGTACTTGCGGTCGGAGCGGTTGAATCCCTGGAGCTGCAGCTCGGTGCGCATCTGGCCGAAGCTGTCGTCGCCCACCGTGGTCAGCAGGACCTGGGCGACGTCGAGCTCGCAGGAGGGTGAGGAGTCGGTGACGAAGCGCAGGCGGCGGCCACCGCCGGTCTCCCCGGCGCTGACCCAGACGGCCTGGTCGGCCTCGGCCGCCCACTGGCGCAACGACGGCAGCAGGGTCGCGTACCGGTCGGGAACGCCGAGGGCGCGGGCGTAGATCGCCTGGATCCGGTTGCCCGAGGTGCCGTTGCCGACGCAGGACACCGCCGCCGGCTCGGCCGCGGCCGGCGGCCGGGTCGCCTGCTCCAGGCCGGCCAGCCCCCGCAGCCGCGGGCTGGAGCTGCGCAGGCTGGTCCGGGCCTCCAGCTCGTCCAAGGTCGGGCGGACGAACAGGCTCACGCCCGGTGGTGGCGTGTCGTTGCCGTGCAGGCAGGCGACCATGGCGCCGGCGCGGAGGTCTCGGCAGGCGACGGCTTCGTCGGTGCTCGCAGCCGCGAACGGCGGCTGCCGGGTCGGGCCGGGCCTGGCCGCCACGGCCAGCGGGGCGAGCAGGGCCACGGCCGCCACCACCGCGGCCGATCGCCAGCGCCAATGCATCGGTCTCCCCATCCAGACCTTTCAGCACTCGGTGCCCACGCCCGAGCGGCGACGGGTCGCGAGCCTCACAGCCGGTCATCGACAGCTGCTCCTTGCTTGATCGGGACATCCGCGCAATCGCTTGAGGCGACCACCCCGGGGCAGGCGCCGCCCCGAGTCCTAGAATGGAGCTGCCGACCGCCACGCACGAAGGGGTGGAGACATGTCGGACGCGTTCACGCTGACCGAGGACCAGCAGCTGTTCCGCAAGGAGTGGCGGCGGCTGTTCGAGGAGAAGTTCATCGAGCGGGCAGCCGAGATCGACCGGACCGGCGAGTTCCCCTGGGACAACCTGAAGGTGCTGGCCGAGGCCGGCCTGACCGGCATCAACATCCCCGAGGCCTACGGCGGCGCCGGGGCCGACTCCGTCACCCACTGCATCCTGGTCGAGGAGGTGGCGCGGGTCTGCGCCTCCACCTCCCTGATCCCGGCGGTCAACAAGCTGGCCACCCTGCCGCTGCTGTTCGCGGGCAGCGAGGAGCAGAAGCAGCGCTTCCTGCCCCCGATCGCCGACGGCTCGGCCATGGCCTCCTACTGCCTGACCGAGCCCGGGTCGGGCTCGGACGCGGCCGCCATGCGCTCCCGGGCCGTCCGCGACGGCGACCACTACGTGCTCAACGGCACCAAGCGGTTCATCACCGGCGGCGGGGTCAGCAAGCTGTACGTCTACTACGCGGTCACCGACCCCGACGCCGGCCCCAAGGGCATCAGCGCCTTCATCCTCGAGGACTCGACGCCCGGCTTCGAGATCGGCAAGCACGAGGACAAGCTCGGCATCCGCGGGTCGCCCACCACCGAGGTCATCTGCACCGACGTGCGCGTCCCGGCCGCCAACCGCCTCGGCGAGGAGAACCAGGGCTTCCCCCTGGCCCTGCGCGCCCTCGACCACAGCCGCGTCACCATCGGCGCCCAGGCCGTCGGCATCGCCAAGGGCGCCCTGGACTACGCGCTGCGCTACACCAAGGAGCGCGAGCAGTTCGGCCAGCCGATCGCCGACTTCCAGGGCATCCAGTTCATGCTCGCCGACATGGCCATGCAGACCGAGGCCGCCCGCACCCTGGTCTACCAGGCGGCCGCCAAGGCCGACCGCGACGACCCCGACCTGACCTTCTTCGGCGCCGCCTCCAAATGCTTCGCCTCCGACGTCGCCATGCGCGTCACCACCGACGCCGTCCAGCTCCTCGGCGGCTACGGCTACGTAAAAGAATTCCCCCCAGAGCGCATGATGAGGGACGCCAAAATAACGCAAATATACGAAGGCACGAACCAAATTCTCAGGGTCGTTATGGCCCGCCAACTTCATTAATAGCGCCACCAGGGTTCATGCTTACGCGGGCGCCGCAGCGCGCCCCCCAGGCCCTCCAGGAGGACACATGGACGCGTTGCGGGCCGTCTCACTGATGGCCGCCACGGTATCGATGGGGCTCGTGGCCGGGGTGTTCGGCCTCTACGCGCACACGATCATGCCCGGCCTTGGGAAGACCGACGACCGAACCTTCGTCGGCGCGTTCCAGTCCATCGACCGCGCGATCATCAACCCGTGGTTCATCGGTGGCGGCTTCTTCGGCGCCTTGGTGTTCGCCATCCTGGCCGCGATCGCGCAGATCGGCCGGGACGGGCTGCCCTGGATCGCCGCCGCGCTCGTCCTGTACCTGGTCACGTTCGCCATCACGATCGCGATCAACGTGCCACTCAACAACGGGATCAAGGCGACCGGGGATCCGGACCGCATCGCCGACCTCGCCGCGGTCCGTGCGCGGTTCAACGAGGCACGGTGGGCGAGCTGGAACCTCGTCCGGGCGGTCGCGTCCACCATTGCCTTTGGC
>DATHIG010000795.1:0-3112 GCA_035490035.1 Actinomycetes bacterium | reverse complement strand
GTCCTTGCGCGGGCGGGGATACCAGGGCGGGCGCAGGTACACCGGGGCGCCGTACATCCACCTGGCCCAGGGGACGTTCTCACCGATCTTCTCTAGGATCTTGGTCAATGTCCGCATCGGGTCCTCCTCCAGACGATTCCTCCTGGTCGAACGGTCGCACCCTCGGCCGGGTGCTCGCGTCGGGGGAATCCCCTAAACGTCTGGGCGGGCTGGTGGGCCGTGGCCAGGAGCTGGGCCGCGTCCTGGCCCTGCTGGAGGTGGCCCGCGGCGGGACGGCCGGTGCTCTGGTGGTCGAGGGCGAGGCCGGCATCGGCAAGACGACGCTGCTGGGCGCGGCCGAGGAGCTGGCCGGCGGGTTCGGCTGCCTGTGGGCGCGGGGGGTGGAGTCGGAGGCCGCGCTCGGCCACGCGGCCCTGCTGGAGCTGCTCACCCCGGTGCGGGAGCGGCTGGCCGACCTCCCGGCGGCCCAAGCTGAGGCCCTGGCGGCGGCGCTGGGCTGGGGGCCGGCCGGGGCGCCGGGGGACCGGTACCTGGTGGCCGCCGCGACCCTGTCGCTGCTGGCCGCCGCCGCCGAGCGGGCGCCGCTGCTGGTGCTGGTCGACGACCTGCACTGGGTCGATCGGGAGTCGGCGGCGGCGCTGCTGTTCGCCGCCCGGCGGCTGCGCCGCGACGCCGTGGCCTTCCTGTTCGCCGCGCGGACCGGGCCGGGCAGCGCGGCGCCGCTGGAGGGCCTGCCGGTGCTCACCCTGGCCGGTCTGCCGCCCTCCCAGGCGGCAAGTCTGCTGCCCGGGCGCCTGGCCGATCCGGTGGCGGCCCGGCTGGTCGAGCGTACCCGGGGCAACCCGCTGGCCCTCTCGGAGGTGGCCGGGCGGCTCACCCCGGCCCAGCGGCTGGGGGCCGCCCCGCTCCCGGACCCGCTGCCGGTCGGCGGCCGTCTTGAGCTGGTGTACGAGCCGCTGCTGGCCGGGCTGTCGGCCCCGGCGTGGCGGGCGGTCCTGTTGTGCGCCGCCGGCCCCGAGGGCGCCGCCGCCGCGCTGGTCGGCGCCCTCCGTCAGCAAGGCGTGGACGCCGGCGCCGCCCTGGACGAGGCCGAGGTGCGCGGGGTGCTGGTCCGCGACGGCGGCACCGTATCGTTCCGGCACCCGCTGCTGCGGGCGGCGGCCTGGCGGCTGGCCACCCCGGCGCAGCGTCGGGCGGTCCACCGCGCCCTGGCCGGCGCCCTGCCCGGGGAGGCCGCCCGGACGGCCCGGACCTGGCACCTGGCCGAGGCGGCCGACGGCCCCGACGACGCCCTGGCCGGCGAGCTGGTCGCGGTGGCCGAGGAGGACCGGACCCGCCGGGGGTTCGCGGCCGCCTCGGCCGCCCTGGAGCGTGCTGCCCTGCTCACCACCGACCCCGCCCGGGCGGCCGAGCGGCTGGCCGCCGCCGTGGGCGACGCCTTCCTGGCCGGGGACATGGAGCGGACCAGGACGTTGGCGGCCAGGGTGCTGGACGGGCCCGCCGGCCGGGCCGCCCGCGCCCAGGTGCTGTTCACCCTGGGGGTGCTGGAGCAGTACGCCGGGTCGGTCCCGAGGGCCGCCGAGCTGCTGGCCGCCGCGGCCGAGGCGGCCGAAGGCGCCCAGCGGGTCTGGGCGCTGGCCGAGCTGGGGAACACCCGCTTCCGGCTCAACGACCTGGAAGGGGTCGGCGAGGCCGCCGACCGGCTCGCCGAGGCCGCCGACCCCCGCGACCCCGGGCAGCGGGCCCTGGCCTCCTTCGCCCGCGGGGTCGTCCTGACGGTCGGTGGCGACCCGGCCGCCGCCCGCCCGCTGCTGACCGAGGTCCTGGAGCTGCTGCAGTCGCCGGCGCTCGGCGACGACCCGCGCTACCTGATCAACCTGGCGGTGGCGGCCGCCTTCCTGGGCGACCTCCGCGGCCTGGTGGCCACGTTCGAACGCCGCCTGGCCGAGGCCCGCGAGCGCGGCGCCCTCGGCGTGCTGGTCCCCGGGCTGGCCCTGATGGCGGCCGGCCGCGCCTGGCTCGGGGACCACGCCGGTGCCTTCGCCGACGCCGGCGAGGCGGCCGAGCTCGGCGAGCAGCTGGGCTATGCGACCGACGCCGCCGTGGCCGTGGAGATGCTGGCCTGGCAGTCGGCCGCCCGCGGCCTCCACGACGACGCCCGCCACGCCCTGGAGCGGGCCAGGGTGCTCACCGACCGGGCCGGCACCACCAGCGTGGCCGCCCACCAGGCCATCACGGCCGCGTTCTGCGCGCTGTGCCGGGGCGACCTGGCCGAGGCGGCGGCGCTGCTGGAGGCGCGCATCGCCGCCGACGGCGGCGTCGGATCCATGGGCGAGCCCCTCGGGGTCGCCCCCACCCTGGTCGAGGCCTACCTGGGGCTAGGCCGGGCGGCCGACGCGGCCGCCTTGGCCGAGCGGTACGCCGCCGTCACCCCCCAGCCGCCCCCGCCGCCGACCGCCGCCCTGGTCGCGCGTTGCCGGGCGCTCGCCGCCGCCGACGACGAGGCCGCCGCCGAGGCCTTCGAGGCCGCCCTGGCCGCCCACGCCCTGGCGCCGGATGCGTTCGAGGCGGCCCGGACCCGGCTGCTGTACGGGGCCAGGCTGCGGCGGGCCGGGCGGCGGGTCGCCGCCCGCGAGCAGCTGCGGATCGCCCTTGAGGAGTTCACGGCCATGGACCTGACCGCCTGGGCGCAACGGGCCGCTGACGAGCTGGCCGCCACCGGGGCGACCGCCCGGCCCCGCCGGCCGCTGGCCGCCGAGCCGCTGACCTCCCAGGAAACCCGGGTGGCGCTGCTGGTGGCCCGTGGGCTGTCCAACCGCGAGGTCGCGGCCGCCCTGTTCCTCAGCCCCAAGACGGTCGAACACCACCTGGCCAGCGTGTTCCGCAAGCGCGGCTTCCGCTCCCGGACCGAGCTGGCCAGCGCCTTCGCGACAGCCGCCGCCGAACGGCGTTAAGCCGAAGTTACGTGGCTTGTGATGGCTGATCCCCGTGCTGAGCAGGGGGATCGCTGGTTGTTGGGGGTTGTGTTCTGGCTACGTGAGCGTCAGCGGGACCGGGGCGCCGATGAGTTCGAACGCGCGGCGTTGGGTCGGGGTTGGGGTGTGAGTTTCTG
>DATHIG010000794.1:0-2797 GCA_035490035.1 Actinomycetes bacterium | reverse complement strand
TGTACCGCGAAGGCATGAACCAGGGCCGCGGCTTCATCGCCCTGGCCGCCCTCATCCTCGGCAACTGGAGCCCCATCGGCGCCGCCCTGGCCTGCCTGTTGTTCGCCTGGACCGAAGCCCTGACCGTCTTCCTGCGAGTCGACTGGATCAACAACGCGTTCATCCAGAGCCTTCCCTACATCGTCACCCTCGTGGTGCTTGCGATCTTCTTCCGCCGAGTCCGGCCCCCCAAGGCCGTCGGCCAGGCCTACGAAGCGGGTTCGCCCGTCTGACGGGTGACGTATGCGTGCATGCATGCCCGGAGGAGGCCGGGCGCTAGACCGAACCGGAGAACGTGTCGCACTGCTGGACGTCGCCGGTGCGGTAGCCGACGTTGAACCACTTCTGGCGTTGGGCGGCGGAGCCGTGGGTCCAGGATTCGGGGTTGACGCGGCCCTGGAAGCGTTCCTGGATGCGGTCGTCGCCGATGGCGGCGGCGGCGTCGAGGCCATCGGCGATGTCGTCCTCGGTCAGGCGCTCGACCAGGGGGTCGCCGCCGTCGGGGCCGGGCTCGGTGGTCGCGTGGCTGGCCCACAGCCCGGCGTAGCAGTCGGCCTGGAGCTCAAGGCGGACGGCCCCGCTCTGGGGGCCGGAGCGGTCGTTGCCGACCCGCTCCATGGTGCCGGTGAGGTTCTGGACGTGGTGCCCGTACTCGTGGGCCAGCACGTAGGCCTGGGCGAACGGGCCGCCGCGGGCCCCGAACTTGGTCTGCAGCTCCCGGTAGAAGCCGAGGTCGATGTAGACGGTGGTGTCACGCGGGCAGTAGAAGGGGCCGACCTCGGAGCTGGCCGCGCCGCAGCCGGTCTGGGTGCCGCCCGTGAACAGCCGGGTCGGGGCCAGCTGGTACTGGCCGCCGCGGCGCTGGAGCTCGGCCGCCCAGAAGTCCTGCACGCTGTTGACGACGGCCACGACCCGGCAGTCCTCCTTGGTGTTGGCGTCCTGCCCGGTCTTGCACTCCTCCTGCAGGTTGGTGCTCTCGCCCTGGACCTGGTCGATGCCGGGCAGGGCCCCTGAGGTCGCGCCGCCGCCGAGCAGCTGGATGAGCAGGAAGACGATCAGGCCGAGGACCCCTGCGCCGCCGCCGATCGCGACCCCGCCGCCGCGCGGGAAGCCGCGCCCCCGGGTGTCCTGGACCTGGGAGGTGTCGAGCTGGCTGTCCTCGTCGAAGCGCATCTCTCAGGGACCTCTCTGGGACGTCAGCTGCCTGCCCGGAGGAATACCCGACCGTGTCACCGGCCAACCTTCGCAGCGACGGCCGAGTCGTGCCAAACTGCCGACACGGTGAACGTCGAGCGCACCAAGATCGTGGCCACCCTCGGCCCCGCCTCCAGCAGCCGCGAGGTCTTCGGCGGCATGGTCGAGGCCGGCCTGGACGTCGTCCGGCTGAACTTCTCCCACGGCGAGCGGGCCGACCACCTGGCCCGGTTCGAGCTGGTCAGGACGGTCGCCGCCGAGCTCGGGCACAACGTGGCCATCCTGGTCGACCTGCAGGGGCCCAAGATCCGGGTCGGGGTGGTCGACGACAACGGGGTCAAGCTCGACCGCGGGCGCGATGTCGTGCTGGTCTCCGGGGCCGACCGCGCCCCCGGGGCCGAGATCCCCGTCGTCTACCCCGAGCTCGCCGCCGACGTCCGCCCGGGCGACCAGGTCCTGCTCGACGACGGCGCCATCGGCCTGCGGGTCCAGGACGTCGAGGGTGATCGGGTCCGCTGCCAGGTGGAACGGGGCGGCGTGGTCAAGTCCCGCAAGGGCGTGAACCTGCCCGGGGTCGCCGTTTCGGCGCCGTCGCTGACCACCAAGGACCGGGCAGACCTGGCCACCGCGGTCGAGGCCGGCGCCGACTACGTGGCCCTTTCGTTCGTGCGCAAGCCCGACGACGTGGTCCAGGCGAAGCAGGCGATCGCCGACAACGGCGGCGACATCCCGGTGGTGGCCAAGCTGGAGCGGCCGGAGGCGATCGACTGCCTGGACGAGATCCTCGAGGTCGCCGACGCGGTCATGGTCGCCCGGGGCGACCTGGGGGTCGAGCTGGCCGTCGAGAAGGTCCCGCCGCTCCAGAAGCACATCATCGCCGTGGCCAACTCGCTCGGGGTGCCGGTGATCACCGCCACCCAGATGCTCGAGTCGATGGTGGCCAGCTCCCGCCCGACCCGGGCCGAGGCCAGCGACGTGGCCAACGCGATCTTCGACGGCACCGACGCGGTGATGCTGTCCCAGGAGACGGCGATCGGCCAGTACCCGGTCGAGTCGGTCGCCACCATGTGCCGGATCGCCCAGGAGGCCGAGGCGACCCCGTACCTGTCGGCGCCGCCGCCGCCGGCCGTCGGGAAGCTGGACGTGCCCGCCACCGTATGCCGGGCGGCCGTGCAGGTCGCCACCGACCTGGGGGCCAGGGCGATCGTGGCCTTCACCGAGTCGGGGGCGAGCGCCCGCTACGTCTCCCGGTTCCGGCCGCGGGTCCCCATCATCGGCCTGACCACCTCCGAGGCGGCCAGGCGCCGGATGACCCTGTACTGGGGGGTGGAGACGGCCACCCCGCTGCCTGTCGGCACCCAGGTGCGGGGGATGATCGACGAGGCCGACGCCCGGATCGTCCGCGAGGGCCTGGTCGCCCCCGGGGACCTGGTGGTGGTCGTGGCCGGCAGCCCCGGCGGGCGGGGCGGGACCAACCGGGTGCTCGTCCACCGAGTCGGCGAGCCCGACCTGGCCGCCCGCGAAGCTTGAGGCATTTCTCGGCTGCGCCAGCGCTCGTCCGGCC
>DATHIG010000793.1:0-5900 GCA_035490035.1 Actinomycetes bacterium | reverse complement strand
CGGTGATCTCGTACAGGCGATGGACCACCAGCCGCAGCCGCGCCGCGTCCGCGCCCTGCTGCCGCAGCCCGCACCAGGGACAGGTCGAGGCCTCGCCAACCGGGCGCAGGCAGCGCGGGCACCATAGCGTCGTGGCTCCTGCTTCCGTCACCGTCCACCTCCTGCCTGGCCGTCGTCGGTACCAAGGATGGGCGCGGCAGAAGCCCGCGACCAGCCGGCCTGGTGCTCATCTGCGGCGGCAAACGCACCCAGAACCGCCTGGGTAGATTCCCCTGGGGCTCCTCAGCAGGGCGGTGGGATGGCCAGACCGAGGCGGTCGCGGAAGCGTCGCATATCGTGGCGGCCCCGGCCGCCTGGAACCGGTCGAGCACGTCCAGGACCTGGCCGGCGTCCATCAGGATCGCCATACCGGGTGCTTGCCGCGAAACCAGACGTCACGAGAGACTTGCGCGATGGTGGGCAGGCTCAGGGTGTACATGGTCGTCGTCGCGACGATCGGCCTGGTGGTGCTTTGCCTGCTCGGGGCCGCCGTCGATCTCGACCGCCTGCGGCAGGACCTGCCCGCGGTGGCCATGCTCAGCGTGCTGGTGCTGGTGGCGCCGTTCCTCTCGATCCCGCTCAGCCGTGACGGGCGCGGCCCGACCGTCCACGTCGATGCACCGTTCGCCTTCGCGCTGCTGCTGGTCGGGGGCGCCGGCTGCGCCGCGCTGGTCCTGGCCGCCTCCTGCGTGCTGTACGACCTGGTCCATCGCAAGCCCTTGCGCAAGCTGGCGTTCAACGTCGGCGCCCACACGGTCGGCCTGGCCGGCGGGGCGGGCGTGTGGATGGTGCTGGCCGGCGGCCAGGTCACCGACAGCTCGGCCCTGCCGGCGATCCTCGCCGGGACCGCCGTGTTCGTGGCCATCAAGGCGGTGCTGGTCGCGGGCGCGGTGGGCCTCGACGAGTCCGTCCGGCGGCAGATCAGCCCGGCCCGGATCCTGCGCCAGTCGGTGTTCGTCATCGTGATGGCGCAGGTTGGTGTGCTGGTGATCGTGCTCGCCGCCGAGCAGGCCGTCCTGCTGCTGCTGGCCCTCGGCCCGATGACCGCGGCCTACCTGCTGCTGCGGAGCGAGGCCAGGGCGGTGCTCGACCGCGACGACGCCGAGCAGACGGCCAGGCGGGAGGCGGAGCTCCGCGCCCAGGAGCAGGAGGTGGCCCGCAAGCTCCAGGAGACCGACCAGATGAAGGACGACCTGCTGGCCATGGTCTCCCACGAGCTGCGCACCCCACTGACCACCGTGGTGGGCGCGTTGCGGCTGCTCAGCGCCGGGACGCCGCTCAACCCGGACGAGCGGCAGGAGATGCTGCAGATGGCCGACCGCCAGGCGCGGCGCCTGTGGGTGCTGATCGAGCAGCTCCTGCTGGCCGCGCAGTCCGACAACGGCAGGGTCAGCTTCCCATCGACCGCGGCCGAGCGGGTCGAGGTCGACGCCGCCCGACTGCTGGTCGAGGCGGTCAACGAGGCTCGGGCCCGACCGGCCTGCGGCGAGCGGGTCAGGTTGCGGTGCGACCGCAGCCTCCCGGTGCGCCTGGCCCCCGACGCCGTCCTGCAGATCCTCGGCAACCTGGTCGACAACGCCTGCAAGTACTCGCCCGAGGACCGCCCGGTATGGCTGGTCGGCGAGCGCGACGGGACGCTCGCCGTCCTGGCCGTCGAGGACGACGGCGCCGGCGTCCCGCCCGAGGACCGCGAGCGTGTCTTCGAGCGGTTCACCCGGCTGGAAGCCGGCCCCGGCCTCGGGCTGGGGCTCTACATCGCCAGGCAGCTCGCACGGGCCCAGGGCGGCGACCTGGTCCTGGCCGACGCCCGCCACGGCGGCGGCGCCCGCTTGGAGCTCCGCCTCCCGCTGCGCGAGACCGTCAGCCCCCTGCCGCCATCGGCCGCGGAGGACCGCGCCGCTCCCCTCCGGGTTGTGTCGAGCCCGGTGCGCCGTTCGGGCTAGCCGAAGGCTTGCCGCGCTCGAACCCGGGGCGAGGCCGCCCCCGGCCGGCTCGATCCGCGCCCGGGCCCCGGCGTGAAGGCGAGCGGCCATGTCCGCTAGCGTGGGACCGCCCCAGCGGACCGGAAGCCAGGCGCACAGGAGAATCCGATCATGGCCGTTTCCTCGCTGATGGTGCCGCTCGGCACCTCCGTCCCCGACTTCGAGCTGCCGTCGATCACCGGGCAGCGGGTGGCCCGTTCCGACCTCGACGGGCCGGCGCTGCTGGTGATGTTCCTGTGCAACCACTGCCCCTACGTCCGCCACGTCGAGCGGGCGCTGGGCGCAATCGTCGCCGAATACGCCGAACGTGGCCTGGCCGCGGTTGGGATCTGCAGCAACGACATCGACGCCTACCCCGACGACGGCCCCGATGGGCTGGCCAGCCAGGCTCGCCGGGCCGGCTTCGCCTTCCCCTACCTGGTCGACGACGAGCAGCGCGCCGCGGCCGCCTTCCGGGCGATGTGCACCCCCGACCTGTTCCTGTACGACGCCGACGGCAGGCTCGCCTACCGGGGCGCCTTCGACGACAGCACGCCACGCAACGGCCGGCCCGTCAGCGGGGAGCTGCTGCGCCAGGCGCTCGACCTGGTCCTGCGGGGCGAGCCGGTGCCCGAGCCGCACCGGCCGAGCATGGGCTGCAGCCTGAAATGGAAGCCGGGCAAGCAGCCCGACTGGCTGGTCCTCTCGGGCTGAGTTCCGACCCTGCCGCCCGCTCGCGGGGTCACCGTCGGCGCTGCGCCAGATCGAGGTCACGGCCGGGCTCGGGAGGCTGGCTGTGCGATCGGGCCTGCTCGTCATCGTGCACCTCCGCGCTGCGACCGAATGTCAGGCAACGGCCTGCTCCGGGATGTCCAGAGCGAGATCCGACCGAGACGGGAGCGAGCAAGGCCCGTGATCGACCCGGCGCACGCTGGTCTCCTAGACACTCCGATCCAGTCGGAGGGCACGAACCGAAGGAACGGCCATGGACGTGCAGCTGTCCACCATCACCGTGCTGGAGCTCACCGACCTGCTCACCGCCGTCGCGGCCGCCCCGGGCGCCGGCGACGCCGACCGTTACGAGCTCGCCTGGTCGCGCGACCAGGTCGCCACCCGGATGCCACCGGTCGAGGTGCTGGTCCTGGCCGGGGTGCTGCGGGAGGCGACCGACCGCCTCGGCCTCGACCCGGCCACCGGCGCGGCCTGCCACCGCTGGAGCGCCTACCTGGCCGGCCTGCTGGCGGCCCCACCAGAGCGGCTGCCCCTGCCGATCGCGTCCTAGCACGCGGTTGTCGTACCGTGCCCCTCTCGGCCGAGGAGAGGAGCGGGCAGGGTGGAGATCGCGGGCAGGACGGTGCTGGTCACCGGGGGCGGGTCGGGGCTGGGAGCCGCCACCGCCAGGATGGTCGTCTCCGAGGGCGGGTCGGTCGTGCTGGCCGAGGTCGACCGGGAGCGGGGCGCGAGCGTCGCCGAAGAGCTGGGGGAGCGGGCCCGGTTCGTGCCCACCGACGTCACCGACGAGGCCAGCGTGCGCAAGGCCGTGGCCGCGGCCGTCGACATCGGCGGACGCCTGCACGTCGCGGTCAGCTGCGCCGGGATCGCCACCGCCGAGCGGGTCCTCGGCCGCGACGGCCCGCACTCGCTGGCCAGGTTCGCGACCGCGATCCAGGTCAACCTGGTCGGCACGTTCAACGTCACCCGGCTGGCCGCCGAGGCCATGGCCGGCAACGACCCGCTGGACGACGGCGAGCGGGGCGTGATCGTCAACACCGCGTCGGTTGCCGCCTTCGACGGCCAGATCGGCCAGGCGGCCTACTCCGCCTCCAAGGCCGGGGTGGCCGGCATGACCCTGCCGATCGCCCGCGAGCTGGCCCGCCATGGCATCCGGGTGATGGCGGTCGCGCCCGGCATCTTCGACACTCCGATGCTGGCCGCGATGCCCGACCCGGTGCGGGCGTCGCTCGGCGCCCAGGTGCCGTTCCCGTCCCGGCTCGGCCGGCCGGAGGAGTACGCGGCCCTCGTTCGCCACATCGTCGAGAACCGGATGCTCAACGGCGAGGTCATCCGCCTCGACGGGGCCATCCGGATGGCCCCGAAGTAGCCCAACGCCCCGGCGGCCTGCTAGACGCCGAGCAGCCGGGCGGCGAGGGCGGCGTCGGAGCGGAACTCGAGCGTCGGCGCCCGGTGCACGATGTCGCCCTTGCGCATCACCGCGACCTCGTCGGCCACCGCGAACGCCGAGCGGAGGTCCTGCTCGACCAGCAGCACCGACAGCCCCTGGTCGCGCAGCTCGCCGAGCAGCTGGCCGACCCTGGCCACCACCGCGGGGGCGAGGCCGTCGGATGGCTCGTCGAGCAGCAGCAGGCTCGGGTTGAGCAGCAGCGCCCTGGCGATGGCCAGCATCTGCTGCTCGCCTCCGGAGAGCTGGTCGGCCCGGTGGCGGCGCCGCTCGGCCAGCTGGGGCAGGACCTGGTAGACCCGCTGCGGCGTCCACGGGCCGGTGCGGCGGCGGCCGGCCGCCACCTGGAGGTTCTGCTCGACGGTCAGATCGGCGAACACCCGCCGGCCCTGGGGCACCAGCGCCACGCCGGCCCTGGCCACCAGGTTGGCCGGCCGGCCGGCCAGCTCCCGCCCCCGGAGCCGTACGCTCCCCGCGCTCGGCCGGAGCAGGCCCATCACCGCCCACAGGAAGGTCGACTTGCCGACCCCGTTGCGGCCCAGCAGGGCGACCGCCTTGCCTTCGCCGAGCGTCAGGTCGACGCCGTGCAGGACCGCGCTGCCGCCGTAGCCGGCCCGCAGCCCCTGCACCTCCAGCAGCGCCGTCACGGGGCGGCCTCGAAGAACAGGTCGTCGAGGGCGGCGTCGCCCAGATACGCCCGCTGGACCGTCTCGTCGGCCCTGATCTCGTCGGGGGAGCCGTCGGCCAGGACCCGGCCCAGGTGGAGCACGGTCACCCGGGTGGCCAGGCGGAACACCACGTCCAGGTCGTGCTCGATGATCAGCACCGTGACCGCCGACCCGAGCGACTCCACCAGCTCGGCGAAGCGGGAGGAGTCGGCGGCCGACATGCCGGCCGTCGGCTCGTCCAGCACCAGCAGCCTGGGCGAGGTGGCCAGGGCCAGCGCGACCTCGAGCTGGCGCCGCTCCCCGTGCGACAGGGCCGCCGCCGGGGTCCCCGCCCGCCCGGCCAGCCCGACCTGCTCGAGCAGGCGCATGGCCTGCTCCTGGACGGCCACCTGCCTGCCGGCCGGCCGAAGCATCGCCATCCCCCGGCCGGCCGCCCGCTGGGTGGCCAGGGCGAGGTTGTCGAGCACCGGCAGGGAGGTGAACAGGCTGGAGTGCTGGAAGGTCTTGCCCATGCCGGCCCTGGCCCGTGCGTGGTCGGGCCGGCGGGTCACGTCCTGACCGTCGAACACGACCCGGCCCGCGGTCGGGCGCAGGGTCCCGGTGACCAGCGCGAACAGGGTCGACTTGCCGGCGCCGTTCGGCCCGATGACGGCGTGGCGGGCCCCGGCGGCGACCGAGAGCGAGACCCCGTCCAGGGCCACCAGCGAGCCGTAGCGCCTGGTCAGCCCCGTCGTCTCCAGCAGGGCGGTCACGTCGCTGCCGTCCCGCGCGGCCCGGGGGGATCCGGGAGGACCGCCGGGGTGGTCCCCCGGTGCGAGGGCGGGGTCCGGGGGACTGCCGGGGTGGTCCCCCGGTGTGAAGGGCCACCGAAGCCGGGTCCCGGCGAAGCCTCGGGGCAGCAGGTAGACGGCGGCCACGAACACCAGCCCCAGCACCAGCGGGCCCCGGCCGCCGAGCTGGGGGGAGAGCTCCTCCCGGACCAGCACGACCACGGCCGCGCCCAGCGCCGCCCCCCAGAGGCTGCCCCGGCCGCCGATCACCACCGCCAGCAGG
>DATHIG010000792.1:0-2859 GCA_035490035.1 Actinomycetes bacterium | reverse complement strand
CACCGTGCTCGGCAACTTCCTCGACACCACCGCCGACAAGCTGCTGGTCGTCGGGGCCCTGCTCGGCCTGATGGCGGTCGACCGGGTGGGCGTCTGGGTGGCGTTCGTGGTGATCGCCCGGGAGGTGGCCGTGCTCGGGCTGCGGGCGGTCGCCGCCGCCTCCAACGTGGTCATCTCGGCCAGCATCTGGGGCAAGCTCAAGTTCAACGTCCAGGTCGTCGGGATCACCCTGGCCATCCTGCGGCCGAACGTCCGACTGGGCTCGCTCTGGCTGGACGAATGGGCCATGCTGGCAGTGGCAGTTGCCAGCGCCGCCTCGGCCATCGACTACTTCGCGAAGTTCGGCGACCTCATACGGGCGGGACGATGACTGAGCGGATCTTGCTCACCGGGGGGAGCGGGTTCGTCGGCGGGCTGCTGCTGGCCCGGCTGGTGGCCGACGGCCGCCAGGTGCGGGCGCTCGTCCGGCGCCCGATCGACCGGGAGCGGCTTCCCGACCCGAGGGTCGAGCTGGCCCTCGGGCACCTGGACGACGAGGAATCCCTGGCGAGGGCGGCCGACGGCTGCGACCTCGTCTACCACGTCGCCGGCCTGAACCAGCTCTGCCTCGCCGACCCGGCCCCGCTGTACCAGGTCAACGTCGAGGGCACCAGGCGGATGCTGGAGGCGGCCCGCCGGGCTGGCGTGCGCCGGGTGGTCTACACCAGCTCGGCCGCGACCCTCGGCGGCGACGGCAGCTCCGTGCTGGACGAGACGGCCGCTCCGCCGGCCGAGTTCACCTCCCACTACGCCCGCTCCAAGTTCGAGGCCGAGCAGCTTGCCCTGGCCTTCGACGGGGTCGAGGTGGTGGCGGTCAACCCGAGCTCGGTGCAGGGGCCAGGCCGCACCACCGGGACCGCCTCGGTGTTCATCGGCTACCTCAACGGCCGGCTCCCCTTCGACCTGCCGGCGCGGTTCGGGCTCTGCTACACGCGGGACTGTGTGGCCGGCCACGTCCTCGCCGAGACCAAGGGCCGGCCCGGCCAGCGCTACGTGCTCAACACCGCCACCCTGACCAACTCGGAGGCGATCGACCTGATCGCGGTCATCGCCGGTCTGGCCGACCGGCCGCGCACCCTGCCAATCCCGGTGGCCATGGGGGTGGCGAGCGTCGCCGAGGCCGTCGCCCGCGCCCGCGGACGCCAGCCAAGGCTCTGCCGCGAGTCCGTCCGCACCCTCGGCCACCCCCACCTGTACGACGGCTCGCGAGCCACCCGCGAGCTCGGCCTGCACTACACCCCGCTGCGCGAGGCGCTGGAGGCCACCGTGCGCTGGTACGTGGCCCAGCGTCTGGTCACCCGGCCCCTGCCACGGCTCACCGCCGAGGCCCGCCAGGCTCCCGCCGAGCCGGCCGGCTCGCTGTTCGAGCCGTCCGGCCGGGAACGGGAGCCGAGCCCGTGACCCGCCTGAGGGGTTCGGAGGCCATGGAGACCGATGTCGTGGTCGTCGGGGGCGGGGTGACGGGCGCGGCCGTCCTGCGCGACCTGGCCCTGCGTGGCGTCAACGCGGTCCTGGTCGAACGCTTCGACCTCGGCACCGGGACCTCCGGCCGCTGGCACGGCCTGCTCCACTCCGGGGCCAGGTATGCCGTAAGGGACCAGGAGTCGGCCCGCGAGTGCATCGAGGAGAACACCACCCTCCGCCGGATCGCCCCCCACACCATCGAGGACATCGGCGGTCTGTTCGTGCTGCTGCCCGGCGACGACGAGGCCTATGCCGGGCAGTTCGTCGAGGGCTGCCGGGCCTCGGGGATCGCGACCGAGGAGCTGTCGGCGGCCGCCGCCCACCGGCGCGAGCCGCTGCTCGCCCCCGACGTCAGGCTGGCCTTCGCCGTCCCCGACGGCGGCATCGACTCGTGGGCGCTGCTGCGCTCGATGCGGGCGGACGCCGAGGCCCGCGGCTGCCAGGTGCTGGTCCGCCATCCGATGGTCGGAGTCGAGCGGACCGGCGACCGCATCACCGCGGTCCGGGTGCACGACGCGGTCGCCGGCCAGGACCGCACCATCGGGTGCCAGTGGGTGGTCAACGCCGCCGGCGCCTGGGCGGGCGAGGTCGGCCGCATGGCCGGGGTGCCCCTGACCATGATCGCCGGCAAGGGCGTGATGGTGGTGATGGCCAGCCGCTACGTGCGCGGGGTGGTCAACGCCTGCCGCAAGCCGGCAGACGGCGACATCATCGTTCCCCAGCACGAGGTGGCCATCCTGGGCACGACCTCCGAACAGGTGCCGAGCGCCGACGACATCTCGGTCCCGCCGGCCGACGTCGACCGCATGATCGACATGTGCGCCCAGATGGTGCCGGCGATCGCCTCCGGCCGGGTGCTGCGCGCGTTTGCCGGCTCACGGCCGCTCTACCAGCCGGAGGCGCCGGCCGGCGACGGGCAGGCGGAGTCGGGCGACACCCGGGAGGTCAGCCGGACCTTCACCGTGCTCGACCACGCCAGCCGGGATGGCCTGGACAACATGTACAGCATCGTCGGCGGGAAGCTGACCACCTGCCGGCAGATGGCCGAGGCGGTGGTTGACCGGCTGGCCGAGCGGATGGGGGTCACCGAGCCCTGCCGGACCGCCACCGAGGTGCTCCCAGGCGCCGACCACGGCCCCCATCGTGTGGCTGCGCCGCTGGCCAAGGTGGAGCGGGACCAGGCCTACGGCGAGCTGATCTGCGAGTGCGAGCTGGTCACCCGCGGCCAGGTCCGTGACGCGGTGGCCGACGGCCTGACCGAGCTGGAGGACCTGCGCCGCGCGGTCCGGCTCGGCTACGGTCCCTGCCAGGCCGCCTTCTGCGCCTGGCGCGCGGCCGGGCTGCTCGCCGAGGCGC
>DATHIG010000791.1:0-2019 GCA_035490035.1 Actinomycetes bacterium | reverse complement strand
CCAGGGGCCGACTGAGGAGGAGATCCGGGCGGCCTGGGTGGAGGAGCCACCCCGGCTGACCGGGAAGATCCAGGTGGTCGACTACGACCCGGGGTGGCCGGGGTTGTTCGAGCGGGAGGCGGAACGGATCAGGGAGGTGCTAGGAGAGCGGGTGGTGCGGCTCGAGCATGTCGGCTCCACCTCGGTGCCGGGGCTGGCGGCCAAGCCGATCATCGACATCGTGCTGGTGGTGCCCGACTCGGGGGACGAGCCGGCCTACCTCCCGGACCTGGAGGCGGCCGGCTACCGGCTGGTCATCCGGGAGCCGGACTGGTGGCAGCACCGCGTCCTCAAGGGGCCAGACACCAACGTCAACCTGCACGTCTACTCGCCCGACTGCCCGGAGGTGGAGCGCTACCTGATCTTCCGGGACCGGTTGCGCAGCGACCCGGCCGATCGGGAGCACTACCGGCGGGTCAAGCGCGAACTGGCCCAGCGGGACTGGACCTACGTGCAGCAGTACGCCGACGCCAAGACGGAGGTGGTCGAGGAGATCGTCCTCCGGGCGCGAGCCCTGGCCGGCGGGGACTGAACCGGTGCCGGGTTCCTCCAGCCCTCCGCGTGGCGTTCACAACTCCTTCACGCCCGGGCGGCAGCATCGGTGATGACCGAAGCAACGCCGTCGACAAGGAGGATGCGATGCGACGGACGATGGTGATCGGGTTGGCCATCCTGGCCATCCTGGCGGTGGTTGGGATCGGGGTCGGCGCCTTCAACGCCGGGGTCGACGAAGGGATCTCCCGGGAGCTGGCCCAGAGCGGTGATGCCGACCAGGTGGTCCGTGTCGTCGGGCACGGCTACGGGTACGGCTACGGCCGCGGGTTCGGCTTCCCGTTCGGGCTGATCCTGTTCCCGCTGTTCGTGATCGGGATCGTGCTGCTGGTTCGGGGCGCGTTCTGGCGCGGGCGCTGGGGCGGCCCCCGCTGGGGGCCGGGCGGCTACGGCCCCGGCGGCCCTGGAGGCGCCGGCGGGTACGGCCCTCCTGGTCCGTGGGGCCAGGGTGGCCCCTGGGCCCCTGGTGGCCAAGGTGGTCCGGACAAGTTCGACGAGTGGCACCGCCGACAGCACGAGCAGCCCACCGAGCCGGCCAGCGGCGGCGAGCAGCCGGCCAGCGGCGGCGAGCAGCCGGCCAGCGGCGGCGGGCAGCCGGCCAGCGGTGACGAGCAGCCGCCGCGCTCCTGAGGGACGAGGTTGGGCGGGGCGGAGGCTTGCCTCCGCCCCGCCGCCTCGTCAGGCTGCGGGCGAGCTCGGAGGTCGACGGTGAAGAGAATCCTGGTGGTGGAGGACGAGGCCAAGATCGCCCGGCTGGTGCGCGACTATCTTGAGCACGCCGGGTTCGAGGTCGCGGTGGCCGGCGACGGCGAGGTCGCCCTGGCCGAGGCCAGGCGGGCCCGGCCCGACCTGGTCGTGCTCGACCTGGGGCTGCCCGGGCGCGACGGGCTGGATGTCGCCCGCAGCCTGCGCCGGACCTCGAACGTGCCCATCGTCATGCTGACCGCGCGCGGCGACGAGACCGACCGCATCGTCGGCTTGGAGCTGGGCGCCGACGACTACGTGGTGAAGCCGTTCAGCCCCAAGGAGCTGGTGGCAAGGGTCAGGGCGGTGCTGCGGCGGACCGAGGCGGTCGGGGGCGGCGGCCCGGAGGTGCTGCGGGTGGCCGATGTCGAGGTGGACCTGCCGCGCATGCGGGTGGCCGTCGGCGGGCGGCCCGTCGAGCTCACCCCGACCGAGTTCCAGCTGCTGGCGGCGATGGTGCGCCAACCCGGTCGCGTGTTCACCCGAGGCCAGCTGCTGGACGCGGTCCACGGTGTGGCCTTCGAGTCCTACGAGCGGGCGGTCGACGCGCATGTGAAGAACCTCCGCAAGAAGATCGAGCCGACGCCAGGCCGGCCCCGCTACCTGCTCACCGTCCACGGCGTCGGCTACCGGTTCGCCGATGCCTGACGACGGCCCAGCCGGGAGGGGGTCCGGTCCGTTTCC
>DATHIG010000790.1:0-2302 GCA_035490035.1 Actinomycetes bacterium | reverse complement strand
GACCTGGCCGGCGAACGACCGGGCGATGACGTCCTCCGCGCTGGGATCGCTGTCCTCGAACAGCTCCAGCGACAGCTTGATGAGCCGCACCATGGTGCGCGCGGTGAAGGTCACGCTGTCGAAGGTCATGTCCTGGTCGGTGATGGCGGCGTTCTCGCTCTTCCACGCGGGGGCGTTCTCGCCGGTCAGCCGGGCCAGCTTGAGGGTCGCCGCGGTCATCGGGACGGTGATGGCGCCGGCCTGGAACACGCGGGTGGCGTTGCGGGCCAGGTCGATCACCCTGGCCGACAGCGGCGTCGGCACGAGGTGCCCGCCAGCGGTCAGGGTGCCTTCGCTCAGCGCACGCTCGTGCTCGGCGCCGTCCCAGCGGCCGGTGACCAGCCCGCGCAGGTAGCGGTCGAAACTGAGGTGGGAGTCGGCCGGGTCGAACTGGCCGCGGGCTTGGCACCAGTCGTACACGCTCTGCTCGCGGGTCAGGACCGGCTCCTGCGGCACGGCAGGTGCCTGCCGGCGGGTCGAGGCTGCCCGGAGCTCGGCCAGCTGGTCGGCGAGTACCTGCTCGATGCGGTCGTCCAGCTCGCGGGCCTCGATCGAGCGGGCGGTGTGATCGCCCAGCTCTTCGGGGGTCAGGTCCCGCTGCTCTTCGGCGGCGCGGGTCAGGATGCCGTCTTGGTTGATACGGACGGTGGCACGCTGCTCGCGCAGCTGGTCGAGCAGGTCGGGCACGGTCCCACCTCGAGCTTTCCCACTACTCCTGTAGAGATGTGGGAAATCTTACGCTACTCGGCGAGCTGGCGTTCCAGGGCGCGCAGCGTCTGCCACTCCTGGGTTGCCCTGGTCAGGTTGGCGCGGCCCTCGACCATGATCCACTTCCCGTCGCACTGGACGCCAGCGAAGTGGTCGTTGCCGAGGACCTGCACGCGGCCCTTGGCGTGGGCAGCCTCCAGCAGATCGGTGGCGGCGTCCTCGCTGATCAGCATGGCCTCGGCGATCGCCTGCACCGACCACCAGCACAGAACGTACTGCTCATCGTCGGTGAGACGGTCGGCGGGTGGGGCCGGCGGCTCGTCGCTCACCGGCCCACCTCCCGTTGCTGTAGTGCTCGACCCGTTCGCGGGGTCGCCCTCATTGTGCGCTATCGCCCGCCCGGCTAGCGGAGCAGCTCCCGGAACTCGTCGGCGGTCATCCCGACCCGGCGAAGGATCCCGGCGAGCGTGCCGACGGCCAGCTCGTTGTGTAGCGGTACGGCAACCGTGGCGTAGGCGCCCGGACGTGGCCTCCGGGTCTTGAGGATCTGGTGATCGCCCTTGATCCGCAGCGGCCGATAGCCGACTCGCTCAAGTGCAGCGACGGTCTGCTTGCCGGAGACGCCGCGGGGCAGCCGCCCGGTCACGCCGGGATCGGCACGTCGATCGAGGTAACCAGCGGGTGAGTGGGGGCTGGCGGGAGCCCTTCCTCCTGCAGGTAGACCTCGACCACATCGCGGAGATTGGCGAGCGCCTGGTCGAGGGTCTCGCCTTGGCTGACTGCCTCGATTTCCAGGCAGCGGGCGACGTACCAGTCGCCCTCCTGGGTGACGACAGCGGTGAGATGAAGCGTCGGGGAAGAGCCGCTCAAGTCGCTCATGTACAGAGCGTACCGCGTACCGTGCAAAGAGTCAGCCTGCTGTGCCCGGCTGGTGTGCCCGGCTGGTGTCACCGAAGTGCCGGCCGGCCAGGTTGTCATCGGGTGAACCTCCTTGGGTCGTCCATGCCGGGAAGCTCGCCACGTTTCCAGGCGGCGTCGTCGGC
This sequence comes from Actinomycetes bacterium, assembly GCA_035490035.1. GTDB lineage: Bacteria > Actinomycetota > CALGFH01 > CALGFH01 > CALGFH01 > CALGFH01. Next base: position 512 of record DATHIG010000790.1, on the reverse strand, counting down.
GTCGGTCCATTGCTCGCCATCTTCGCTAGGGGTATCCGCTACAGCCGCTACAGCCGTAACATCGCTGGTCAGGGCAGGAATCGCAGCCGCTACAGAGCCGCTACGTCCCGCTACATCGCTGGGGTCTGTAACGGCATGTAGCGGCGGCGTAGCGGCTGGCATTTGCCCGCTGAGCTGGGATGTTACGGCTGTAGCGGCTGTAGCGGCACTAGCGCGCAGGTGTGGCGCGTAGCGGGCCCAGGCGTCGTCGAACTGCTCGACCCGGTAGCCCTTCTTGGGCGGGTCGGTGCCGTGCTCGCGGACGTTGCACGGCTTGATCCCAAACGGGCGCAACAGCTTGGCCAGCCCCGGCTGATTCAGCCCACGGCCACGGGCCCAGTCCGCCCACGGCGATTCGTCCATGGCGGTCAGCCGGTCAACCAGCGTCTTGGAGTGCAGCGCGGCGGCGTCCTCGAATACGGCGTAGGCATCTTCGACTAGGCGGATGCTGGCCGAGGCGTCGGCTTCGGCGT
>DATHIG010000789.1:0-2451 GCA_035490035.1 Actinomycetes bacterium | reverse complement strand
GGAGACAAACGCGTCCTCACCTTGGTGAAGGCGTTCCTGAAAGCGGGCATCCTCACCGAGGACGGCACGCTGGCAGATACTGACGCCGGAACCCCGCAAGGGTCGATTATTACTCCTCCAACGCAATGGGCAATGTCGGGGATGCTCACCGTCCGTGTCGGTGTTGTCGGCGTGTTGGCCGTCGTCGGTGGCGCGTTCTCGGAGTGGGATGCGGTGGCGGATGGTGATCTTGTCGGGTCCGACGAGGACGTCCTTGACGAGCAGCCGCAGCACGCGCTGGCGTTCCTCGACGCTGGAGACCTCGGCCTTGCTGTGGAGCTGGGTAAGGAACGCTTCGAGGTCGGAGGCGAGCTTGAGGTAGGCCTCGCGGTCGGCGAGCTGGCTGTCCAGCGCCTCGATCTGGTTGCGCAGGTTGGTTTGCCGAGCGCGCAGGTTGGGCATGCGTGCCCGCAGCTCGTCGATGGTGATCAGCTGCTCGCCGAACGCCTCGATCATGCGGGTGATCCCACCGCTGGCCTTGGCCAGCGCGGTCTCCAGCCGTGTTCGTTCCCTGGCGGCCGGATCGGCGGTGCGTGCGGAGATGAGCCGCTTGTCGATCTCGGCGCGGATCAGCCGTGGGTCGGCGAGAAGCCCGGTGATGTGGTCCCAGACGACGGTGTCGAGGTAATCGGCGCGGACTGGCTTGTTGCCGCAGACCCGCCCGCCCTCGTAGCGGTAGTCGTCCGAGCCCAGGCACCGGTAGTAGTAGATCGTCTTGTTCGTGGTGCGAGTCGAGGTCCGGTAGTAGCCGTATCCGCAGCCCGAGCACGCGGCCAGGCCCTGTAGCAGCGAGGGGATTTTGCTGTTGCGGGAGGCGAATCGTTTGTTGTCGGTCAGGCGCTGGGCGACCCGGTCGAAGGTCTGTTCGGTCACGATCGCCGGGACGGCGATCTCGGTCCACTCGGCGCGGGGCCGGTCGACGGTCTTGGACGCGCGTGGCACCGAGCGCCCTTGCAGCCGCGCGACCCGGTTCAGCCCCGGGGATTCGTGCACGACCATGGTCTTGCCGAACACCGCCCGGCCGGCATAGGCGGGATTGCGCAGCATCCCCCAGATCACCGAGCGGTCCCAGCGACTCTTGCCGGTGCGGGTGGACACGCCCTGCTCGGACAGCCAGCGCGTCAGCTCGGCGATGGACACGCCGTCGTCGGCGTAGCGGCCGAACAGCTCGGCGACCAGCACCGCTTCGTGTTCGACGATCTCGTAGATGGCTGCGGTGTGGTCGCTCTTGCGGACATACCGGTAGCCGAACGGGGCGCCCGACAGCACGTTGACCGACCCGGTCTTGGCGCGGTGGGTCTTGCCGCGCCGGTAGCGCTCCAAGATCTGTGCCTTCTCGTACTCGGCGAACATGCCCTGGAACTGCACCAGCAGCTGGTCCTCGGGGGACTCGCCGCGCGGGCCCTTGATGAACTCCACCCGGGTCCCGGCGCGGGTGAACGCCTCGATCAGCAAGGCCTGGTAGGCGAACTTGCGGGCCAGCCGGTCCGGGGAGTAGCACAACACCACGTCGATCCCGACCCCGGCGATCAGGTCGCGCAGCCGTTCCAGGGCTGGTCGCACGAGCGTGGCCCCGGAGTGACCCTCGTCTTCGAACACCCAGTCGTCAGGGACGTCAAGCCCCTGCTGCTCGGCGTGCGCGCGCAACGCCGCTGTCTGCGAGCGAATCGTCTCGGTTTTCTTTTGCCGGGCCGAGGACACCCGGGCGTAAATCGCCGCGCTGGTCATATCGCGGTCTTCCTTCCTGGCCGGCCCGCTCGATACGGGCCCGCCGTTGTGGCACGAGGATGGTGTAGGCCACCGACACATCCGTGGCCGCGTGGCGGTCGAAGACGAACTCCGTCTCGACCACCCGGTCGTTCACCGGCCAGGGCGCTTTCTGTGGCCCCGCGCCAAGAACTCGGTCAACGCCTCGGTAACCAGGGCGGAGATCGTGCTCCCCGACTCCCTGGCCCGCTCCCGGACCCGGGCCACCAACGCCGCGGGCAGCTTGACGGTGAACACCGTCGTCGCCTCCGGAACAGCCACCCGCCCACGCTGCGCGGCCCGCTCCGCGTATCGACGGGCCTGCCGCAGCGAGCAACCGAACCGCTCCGCCAGGACGTGCGCGGCCCCGGCCACCGAAACCCCAGCATCCAGCAGCTCCACGGCCGCGTTGACCCGCTGGGCATACTCCCCAGCACCGGCACGAGCCCGACCACCAGCCATGACACTAACGTACTACCCGACATGTCACACACCGCCCCTGACACGCCGCGGCCGTTCCAGCCGCCGGTAACTCAGCGACACCTCAAAGCAGAAGTTGCCCATTGCGTTGGAGGAGTAGCGACGCCTCCTTGCGGTGAGCCGCTGAGAGTCGCGTTGAAGATCCAGTCTTCCAGATACCCGGCTTGCAGCATGTGTCTGACCAAC
>DATHIG010000788.1:0-3042 GCA_035490035.1 Actinomycetes bacterium | reverse complement strand
TCTACGACACCCGCGTCAACGCCGACCGCGCCAAGCGCAACCACATCCGCCAGCTCGAGGCCCTCGGCTACAAGGTCACCCTCCAACCCGCCGCCTGACCGACACCGCCGCCAACCCGACCTCACCGAGATGACCCGGCTCCGCTGCGCTGCGCCGGGTGCTGCCGCCCGCCCACCCAGCGTGGATTTTCGGATCAGGTGGAGTCCAGTGGCTGGCCCGCGTCGATCGGCAGCTCGACCAGCAAGCTGGTGCCCTGCCCGGCGCGGCTGTCGACGCGCAGGGTCCCACCGGTGGCCTCCACCCGGTCCTTTAGGCCGACCAGCCCAGAGCCGCGGGCGGGGTCGGCACCGCCGAACCCGTCGTCACGGACGCCGACCCGGACCAGCCCGTCCTCTGTGTCGACCTCGACCTGCACCACCGAGGCGCCGGCGTGCTTGGCCACATTCGTCAGCGCCTCCGCCACGACGTAATAGGCGGCCACCTCTACCCGCTCGGGCAGCCGCCCCTCCATTCCCACCTGCAGCTGGACCGGGACCGCGCAACGGCGGGCCAGGGTCCGCAGCGCCGGGCCGAGGCCGCCCTCGGCCAGGATCGCCGGATGGATGCCGCGGGCGAACTCGCGTAGCTCCTCCAGCGCGCCGTCCAGCCCGGCCGCGACGTGGTCCAGGTCCGCTGCGAGCTCATCCAGCTCGGGTGGCACGGCTGCCTGCGCCATGCGCAGCTGCAGCGCCAGCGAGACCAGCCGCTGCTGGGCGCCGTCGTGCAGGTCGCGCTCGATGCGGCGCCGGGTCTGGTCGGCGGTGGCCACGATGCGCGCCCGCGAGGCGGTCAGCTCGGCCTGCGCCTGGGCGTTGGCGATCGCGGTGGCGACCAGCTCGGTGAAGCCGGCCAGCCGCTGCTCGGTCTCTGGGGGAAGCCGTCCGTGCCGGGACCCGACGCCGATCACGCCCCAGACGCGGCCCTCGACCACGATCGGAGCATCGACCACGGAGCGGATCCGCTCCGCCCGGGTCTCCTCGGACAGGTCCGCCGACGCCGCGCCGTCCGCGTCGAGCCTGGCTGGGCGGCCCGTCTCCCGAACCGAGGCGATGAGGGGGTGGGCGTCTATCTTGCCGCTCGCTCCCGGTTTGACCCATGCCGTCCCGTGACCTGCCATGAACGTCACTTCTCCATCCGGCTCGAACCGAGCGATCCCGGTGGTGTCGGCGCCGAAGAGCGCGCCGACCTCCTCGGCCACCGCGGCGAACACCGCGCTCGGCGGCTCGCCACGAGCGACCAAGGTGGCCACGCGCCGCAGCGCGGCCTGCTCGTCGGCGATCCGTCGTAGCTCCTCCCGCGCGTGGGCGTTGGCGATCGCCGTGGCGACCAGCTCGGTGAAGCCGGCCAGCCGAGACTCGGTGCCCGGCGAAAGCCGTCCGCGCCTCGACCCGGTGGAGACCGTGCCCCAGAGACGACCGTCCACGACGATCGGACTCGCCGCCACCGAACTGAGCCCCTCTGCCCGGGCGATCGCCGGCATGCGCGCCGAGCTTGGGTCATCGACGTCCACGCGAGCCGCCCGCCCCGTCTCTCGAACCGACCCGACCGCCCCCTGGGGCTCCAGGTTGATGCGCGTTCCCAGGTCGGGCTGCGCCAACCACCTGTGGGCTCCCAACAACGTCGCCTGTCCGTCCGGCTCGAACCGCCACATCGCGGTCGCGTCGGTGTGGAAGAGCGCGCCGGCCTCCTCGGCCACCGCGCCGAACACGAGATCCGGCCCCACCCCGCGCGCGACCAGGGTCGTCACCCGCCGCAATGCCGACTGCTCCTGCGACAGCCGCGCCCCCTCCAACGCCACCCGCCGCGACCGAGCCGCCAGCTCACCCACCACCACCGCCGTGACCAGGAACACCCCCATGGCCGCCAGCTCCCGCGAGTCAGGAACCCGGACCGAGTGGACCGGCGGCAAAAACAGATAGGCAAACACCGCGGTCCCCAGGATCGAGGTGACCACCGCCAGTCCCGTCCCCCACACGATGGCCACCGGCAGGACCGCCAGCAGGTACAGCACCAGCAGGCTCAGCACCGGCACCTGCGGCTCCAGCAGCCCGATGAGGCCGCTGACCGCAGCCACCATGGTCACGCCGACCAGCAGCCCGCTCAGCCAGCCAACCCCTGACGGTCGTACCCAGCAACCGGCCATCGCACCGCGCTCCTGCCGATGACCCTAACCAATCCGGGTACCGATGACGACCCCCACCCTGGCCGGCCACGGCGACTGCCACCGGGCGACCGCACAGCGGGAGACGAGGCGTCCAACCAAGACCAGGGCAGACCCGTCTGGAACCGACCAGTCCCGACCGGGAGCCGATGTCGGCGGGCGGACCGGCTCAGCGTGCAGACCCGGAGCCTTGACCGTGGGTGACCGCGGCCTCGATGCGCTGGAGGCGTTCCAGCAACTCAGAGATGTGGTCGTGCTGCCCGACGGTGAGGGCGCCGCTGGCCTCCAGCACCACCACCTCAATGTCCTGCAGGTTGCGGCCTCCCTGGCGGCGGATCGCCGCCATCAGCTCCTCCCTGGTGATCAGGTAGCGGCGTAGGTTCTCGTCCAGCATTCTGCCGTCCTGGACCAGTGTGGTCGGAGTGCCCTCCAGGGTCCGTGCCAGCGCCGGGTACTGGAACCCAAGCCGCACGGTGGTGTAGTTGGCGGCCAGCAGCACCGCCGCGCCGAGCAGGCCTCCCAGCAGCGAGTTGTCGGGGCCGATGATGGCGTTCTGGACGGTGTTGGACAGCAGCAGCAGCACCACCAGGTCGAAGCTGTTGAGCTGGGCGAGTTCGCGTTTGCCGGCAAGGCGCAAGGCCAGCACCAGAAACAGGTACACGGCGATGGTTCGGAGCACCTTGTCCAGCAGCGGGATCTGCGCCACCAGCAGGTCACGGGTCATGGCTTCCTCCTGAGCGGTCCACCAGCGCTGTCGGGCAGCGCACGGCGTCCATGATCGTCCCGCCGCAGAATGTGGGTGTCGTCTGGCCGTCGGCAACGCGCCCCCGTGGGGGCGGTCA
>DATHIG010000787.1:0-2843 GCA_035490035.1 Actinomycetes bacterium | reverse complement strand
TAGAGCACCAGCCTATGGATCTGGCGGTTGGGGGTTCGCATCCCTCGCGGCGCACCAAACGCCCAGCTCAGGGGTTCATCAAGCAAGAGAAGCTCGTACGGGCGGATCTGGCCGTGGCAGTCCTTGAGTGCGATCAGGTGTCGGTGAGAGGCCGCGGCGCGGTGAAGGCGTCCGCGGTCTCCTTGAGCACGCTGAGCATCGACGCAGTGGCGGCGGACCGGTAGCTGGCCGCCAGCCGGGCGGCGGTGATGTGTCGCACGGGCGGGGCTGTGAGACGGACGCGGTGCAGCCCTGGGCGCATGAAGATGAGCGCGAGTTGGGGCAACACGGCGATCCCCAGCCCGACGGCTACAAAGGCTTGCACCGCGTTGTAGTCGTCGCTGCCGAAGGTGAAACGGGGCTCGAAGCCAGCTGCGCGACAGCTGTGCAGGACGATGGCTCCATAGGCACTGTCTGGGGCGCCGCCGACCCAGGTCTCATCGGCGAGTTCTTCGATGGCGACCGACGCCCGCCCCGCCAGCGGGTGGCTTCGGCCACCACCTCAACTTCTGGTCGCTGTCCCAGCGCAAGCTCACCCAGCGCATCGACCTGGGCGACGCCCACCAGCTGGTGTTCGAGGTCCGCCCGGCCCACGACCCGGCCAAGGCGTGGGGGTTCGTGGGCGTGGTCATCAGCGTGGAGGACCTGTCGGGGTCGGTGTGGCTGTGGCACCGCGACGGCGACCGCTGGGCCGCGCGCAAGGCCATCACCATCCCCGCCGAGCCGGCCGACCCCGACCTGCTCCCGCCGGCCCTCAAGCCGTTCGGGGCGGTGCCGCCGCTGGTCTCCGACATCGACCTGTCGGTGGATGACCGCTGGCTGTATGTGTCGTGTTGGGCCACCGGGGAGCTGAAGCAGTACGACGTGGCCGACATCTTCCATCCGCGCGAGACCGGCTCGGTCAAGCTTGGTGGCATCGTGCGGCGCCAGGCGCACCCGGCCGCGCCGGACCAGCGGCTGGGCGGCGGACCGCAGATGCTCGAGGTCAGCCGGGACGGCCGCCGGGTCTATGTCACCAACTCGCTGTACGGGGTCTGGGACGACATCTTCTACCCCGACGGGGTCGGGGCCTGGATGGCCAAGCTCGACGCCAACCCCGACCGTGGCGGGCTGGCCGCCGACACGGGATTCTTCCCCAACGGCGACGACTTCCGCGGCCTGCGGGTCCACCAGACAAGGCTCCAGGGCGGCGACGCCTCCAGCGACTCCTACTGCCACACCAGCTGACCATGCATCCCCTGGCGCATCATCTGGGTGAGGACTCGCTGGTCAACCTGCTGCTGCTCGGCGGTGGCTCGTTTTCCGTCGTGGTGGCCATTGGCCGCGCCCACCTCGCGGGCACCTGCACCCGGCTCGCGCGGCTCCTGCGACGCGAACGGCGGTGACCGGAGGGCGACGATGTGGGCCCCAGGGAGACCCACCAGGACGCCGCCGTCGATCACCCTGGCATCCGACCTGATGGTCTCGCCCGCAAGACGGCATGACGGTAGCTTCCAAGCCATGACCGCAGACCAAGACGTGGAGTTCGGCGTCCACCTGCCACTGATCGACCTCGGGACCGGCCAATCCCTGGCGGCGCTCAAGGCGTATGTCCGGGCGGCGGCAAGGCTCGGCTACCGCTATGTCTGCGCCAACGATCATCTCGTCTTTGGCCGGCCGTGGCTCGACGGCCCGACCGCGCTGACAGCGGTCGTGGAGGAGTCGCGGGATATGACGCTGGCCACGACGGCTGGCCTCCCGGTGCTGCGCGGCCCGGTGCAGCTGGCCAAGACCCTGGGGACCATCGACGTCCTCTCGGGCGGGCGCCTGGTCGTCGGGGTGGGCCCGGGGTCCTCGGCGGATGACTACGCCGCCGTCGGCATCCGGTTCCAGGAGCGATGGCGACGCTTCGACGAGGCCCTGGCGGCGCTGCGCGTCCTGCTCCACGGCGAACCTGCCGGGTTCGAGGGCGAGTTCTATTCCACCCGCGATGTCATGCTCGAACCGCGGCCGGTGCAGCGGCCCGGCCCACCGATCTGGGTCGCCAGTTGGGGCTCGCCGGTGGGCCTCCGGCGGGTCGCCCGCCTCGGCGACGGATGGCTCGCGTCCGCCAACAACACCACGTCCGCTCGGTTCCGCGAGGGCCTGGACCGGCTCGCCGAGGAACTGCGGCGCGTCGGCAAGGCGCCGGCATCGTTCCCGAGCGCGATCGCGACGACTTGGCTGCACATCACCGAGGACAAGGGCGTCGCGGAGCGGACGCTCGAAGACGTGCTCGCGCCGATGCTGCACCGCACGGCTGTGGCGCTGCGCTCTGCCCCACTGCTGATCGGCCCTGCGGAGGTGTGCGCCGAGCGGCTCACCGCGTTCGTGGAGGCGGGCGCACGACGGATCTTCGTCTGGCCGCTCGTCGACGAGGCGCGGCAGCTGGAACTGTTCCGCGAGCGCGTCACCTCCCTCGTCCCACGGCAACCGTAGATGCGCCACCACAAAGACGGTGTCGGCTCGCTCTCCAGCCTGTGTTCGCGAGCTCCGATTGGTGCCGTCGTCGGGTGGCGACACCATCCGCGACGGGCCCAGCTGGTCGGCCCCTGCCGGTCGGCCGTCGTTTTGACCTATCCGGGCGGCGCGAAGAGCTCCAAGGCGATGTTGTCGGGGTCGCGGAACGACAGCCCCGAGCCGTAGTGGGTGTCAACGATCGCTCCGTGGGGAATCCCGAGCTCCTGGAGCCTGGCCTGCCACACCTTGAGCTCAGCGCGGTCGACGACCCCGAAGGAGAGATGATCCAGGCCGGGCCGGTGCTCGTCGAAGCGGTCGTCCTGGTC
>DATHIG010000786.1:0-17351 GCA_035490035.1 Actinomycetes bacterium | reverse complement strand
CTCGCCGAGCAGGAAGACGACCGGTGCGGCCGCCGTGATCCTGGCCCACCAGCGCCAGCGGGTCGAGGGCAGCGACCCGGTCGGGGTGAGCAGCAAGATAAAGCCGACCAAGGCCGACCAGACGATCCCGGTGGCGTCGCTGTAGAGGGCCACCCAGCGAGCGCCGGGCAGCGACCCGGGCCGGGCCTGCAGCCCATAGCCCGCGTAGCCCTGGGCCACTCCAGCCGCCACCACCGACAGCCCAAGGGCCAACAGCAGCCAACCCACCGGATGGCGGGGGCGGCGGCTGGCCAGCACCGCCCCAACCGTGGCCGCGCTCACCAACGTCAGCACGAAGGCGTACTGGTTGGGGGTGAGCAAGCCCAGGTCCGGCCGGCCGGCCTGGCGCAGCAGCTGGTCCAGCCGTACGACTACGGCGAAGCCGCCGGGGATGGCCAGCGCCCACAGCGTCCACGCCAGTCTAGCCGGCCACCATGGCGGCCATGCCGGCCGGCCACCGGCGGTTACCGCCATGATCCTCGACGCATGTACGCCCTCCGACTCCGGGCACCGGCCGGGCATCGGCGCCTACGCGCCAGTGTGGCCGCATTCCGTCCCGATAGCGTTACGGACGACGGACCCCAATCATCAGGCCTTTGTGCCTCAGGCTCGAGAAGGTCAAGATGCGGGACGCGTCGGTCGACGAGCTCGGCCTCCAGGCCGCCGCCGGGTCACCGTCCGCCTGAGCCCGCCGCTCCGGATGACGGAGGGCCCGCGCTGGGGACCGTCCCAGCGCGGGCCCGTCCGCCCCCCCGGGTCTCCCCCCGTTACGCCACCCGGTGGAGCTGGCCGCGGATGGCGCCTGGCGGGAACTCGGCGGTGTGGACGTTGACGTAGTAGGCGGCGGGGTTGCGGCGGATGTCGCTGAGCAGGGCCGGGTCCTGGTCACCGATGCAGCCGGCGGCGGCAGTGATGGTGTCCGGCAGGGTGGCCGGCGCACCGCCTGGCACCAGCTCGGGCACGTCGAAGAACAGCACCACCACCGGGCCGTTGACCCCGGCGACGCCGACATGGATGTGGGCGAAGATCGGTGCGGAGATCCGCACCCAGCCAACCGCGAAGCACACCCGCTGCGCGCCGGTTCGCACCAGGGCGAGGCCGCGCCCGTCCGGGTCGGCCGGCGGCACCTCGTTGGCGCCGCTGAGCCGGGCGGCGAGCTGGTCCGGGAGGTCGAGGTCGAGGTCGCCGGAGCGGTCGAGCTGGCCGCGGACGGCCCCGTCCCCGAAGTCGGCCGTGTGGATGTTGACGTAGTAGTCGCGGGGGCTGGCGGCGATCGCCCTGGCCACGGCGGGGTCGACCTCGACGCAGCCGGCGACCGCGTTCAGGGTCGGAGGGAGCGTTGCCGCATTGGTCGCCGGCTGGAAGAACAGCACCGCCACCGGGCCGTCGACGCCCGCCCGGCCGGTGTGGATGTGGGCGGCCGTCGGGGCGGTGATCCGCGACCACTTGAGCACGAAGCAGGCCTTGCCGCCGGCCAGCCGGACGAAGGCGCGACCGCGGCCGTCGGGGTCGCCGGGCCCTGGCACCTCCCTGGCGCCGTTGAGGCTGGCCGAGAGCAGCGTGAGCTTGCCGGAAGCGGCCGCACCGGGAGCGGCGAGCAGGGTCAGCCCGAGGACGAGGGCGGTGGCCAGCACGACGACAGCGACGCGTCTCCGCATTCGCATGCTCCTTGGGTCTGGGGAGAACGGGACAAAGGGACAACCACGGAGAGGCCCGTCCGCTTCCCGTGCTAAGGTCGAAATATCGTGGAGATGAAGATCGGGATCCATCTGGGCCGCGAGGCCTCACTGGAACAGGCGGCCGCCCGGGGCGCCGACTGCGTCCAGTTCTTCCTCGGTGACCCGCAGGGCTGGAAGGTGCCGCCACCCGGTCCCGACGCCGCCGAGCTGGCCGCGTCCGACATGGTCGTCTACGTCCACTCCCCCTACGGGATCAACCTGGCCTCGCCCAACAACCGCATCCGCATCCCCTCGCGCAAGCTGCTGGCCGAGACCTGCAAGGGCGCGGCCGCGGTCGGCGCGGCCGCGGTGATCGTCCACGGCGGCCACGTCACCGCCGACGACGACGAGGGCGACGGGTTCGTGCGCTGGCGCAAGGCGCTCGACCAGCTCGAGTCCGAGGTGCCGGTGCTGCTGGAGAACACCGCCGGCGGCAACCACGCCATGGCCCGCCGGCTCGACACCCTCGGTCGGCTGTGGGAGCGGGTCGGCGACACCGGGCTCGGGTTCTGCCTCGACACCTGCCACGCCCACGCCGGCGGCGAGGCGCTGGACGGCATCGTCGACCGGGTCAAGTCGATCACCGGCCGGATCGACCTGGTCCACTGCAACGACTCCAAGGACCCGGCCGACTCCGGCCGCGACCGCCACGAGAACCTCGGCAAGGGCCAGATCGACCTCGACACCCTGGTCGGGATCGTCCAGGCGGCCGGCGCCCCGGCGATCTGCGAGACTCCCGGCGGTGTCGAGGCGCACCGGGCCGACATCGAGCTGCTCCGCTCGCGACTCGGCGGCCGGTAGGCTAGACCGCCGGTCGAGTCTGCCCGGCGTTCTGAGCCGACACCGTCCCAGGCGGAGGACCAACCGATGCCAGCCACCCCGACCGTGAACCCGACCAAGGCGGCCCTGGAGGCCGCCGTCCTCGACCTCACCGACACCCAGATCGCCGACGCGCTGCGCAAGGCCGACCCGGCGGTGGCCCGCACCTTCAAGGAGCGCTCGGCCTACGCCTGGCCGCGGGAGGCGCAGCGGACCCTGCTGGAGGCGCTGGCGGGCCGGCTGGAGCGGGGCCGGGTGCCCGCCTCGGGCTGAGCCGCCTCAGCCTGAGGGTCCGGCCGCCGGCCGGCCGTCGTCGTAGGGGTGCTCGACGATGGCCACCACACGGGAGGACAGGAACCTGGCCGTCCGCACCGGCTGGCCGGTGCGGGTCACCTCGGCCACCTCGACCATGGTCCGCGAGGTGGTGACCTCGACCCGGCGCCCGGAGCGGGTGGCGACGATCTCGAACCCGCGCACGCCGCCGTTGCCGGTGTCGACCAGCACCTCGACCTTGTCCCCGCGCATACCGGGCAGCCTAGCCGCTTCCCGCCGGGCTGGATAGCCCGGCGTCAGCCGGTGAGGTCGACCCCGAGCACGGCGGCGGTGGCGGCCAGCGCGTTTCGGTCGCCCCGCTCGGCCAGCTCGTCGCCGGCGGCGAGGGCGGCCGGGGTGTCCAGGTCGCGGGCCAGCGCGGCGTCGACCGCCTCGGGCAGCTCGGCGGAACGGTCGCCGGCGGCGGCCAGGCGCCAGGCGGACAACCGCTCCGCGGCCTCCTTGAGCTCGGCGGCGTCCCACTCCCAGGCCGAGCGCCAGTGGTGGGCCAGCAGGGCAAGGCGCATGGCGGCCGGCTCGTGGTCGCGCAACAGCTCACGCGGGAACACCAGGTTGCCCAGCGACTTGGACATCTTCTCGCCCTGGTAGCGGACCATGCCGGTGTGCAGCCAGCGACGGGCGAACGGCGCCTGGTTGGCCGACTCGGACTGGGCTCGCTCCGACTCGTGGTGGGGATAGCGCAGGTCGGCCCCGCCGCCGTGCAGGTCGATGGTGACGCCGAGGTAGCGCCGGCTCATCGCCGAGCATTCCAGGTGCCAGCCGGGGCGCCCCCTGCCCCATGGGCTCTCCCACCACGGCTCGCCCGGCCGGCTGCCTTGCCAGACCACGAAGTCCAGCGGGTGGCGCTTGCGGGGGTCGTCGGGGTCGCCGCCGCGCTCGGCCAGCAGCTCGCGCTGCTCGTCGGGGCCCAGCCCCGACAGCTCCCCGAACCCGGGGTAGCTGGTGACGTCGAAGAACACGGTGCCCGCGACGTTGTAGGCGTGGCCGCCCTCGACGAGCTGGCTCGCCAGCTCCACCATCGCCGGGATCTCCTGCGTGGCCCTCGGGAACCAGGTCGGGCGGGCGATGTTCAAGGCGTCCATGACGTCGAGGTAGGCGGCCGTCTCGCGCTGCCCAAGGGCGAGGTAGTCCTCGCCGCTGGAGGCCGCCCGGCGCAGGACGTCGTCGTCGACGTCGGTGACGTTCTGGCAGTAGTCGACCTGGTGGCCCCGCCGGCGCAGGAACCGGGCGAGGGTGTCGAAGGCCACGTAGGTGAAGGCGTGCCCGACGTGGGCGGCGTCGTAGGGGGTGATGCCGCAGACGTAGAGGGTGACCCGCCGGCCGAGCCGCAGCGGGGCGTCGCCGTCCGGCGGCCCGTGCAGCACCAGGGGGTCGCCGGCGCGCTGGCTCATGGCCAGGATGGTAGCGGGTGTAGCTTCCAGAGGTGCCCGACTCCCCTCCCGCCCTCCTGGCCGTCGTCGGGGTTGCCGTGTTCGACGGCGACGGCGGCCCGCTGCTGCCCGACCACACCGTGGTCGTCGGCGACGGGCTGATCGAGCGGCTCGGCCCGGCGGCCGAGGTCAGGCCGCCGCCCGGCGCCGTGGTCGTCGACGGCACCGGCGGCACGCTGCTCCCCGGGATCGTCGACGCCCACGTCCACCTCGGCTTCAGCAGCGCGGCCGAGGTCCTGGCCGGCGGCGTGACCGCGGTGCGCGACCTCGGCTGGCCGCGTGCGCGGCTCGCCGGCCTGCTGGAGCAGGCCGCGGCCCCGCGGGCGGCGTCGCCACGGCTGCTGGCCGCCGGCCAGATCGTGACCGTGCCTGGCGGCTACCCGACCCGGGCCCCCTGGGCGCCCCCGGGCACAGCCCGGCCGGTGGAAGACGCCGCCGAGGCGGCCAGGGCGGTGGCCGAGCTGGCCGGCGGCGGGGCGGCCGTGATCAAGGTCGCCCTCGACGACCGGGTCGGCCCCACCCTGCCCGCGCCGGTGCTGGCCGCCGTGGTCGCAGCGGCCGGCGAGCACGGCCTTGGCGTGACCGCCCACATCGGCACCGCCGCCGAGGTCTCCAAGGCCCTGGCGGCCGGCGTCGGCGAGCTGGCCCACTGGCCGTTCGACCAGCACGCCCTTCCCGACGCCCTGGTCGACCGGCTGGCCGACTCGGTGGTGGCCGTGCCCACCCTCCACATCGACCCGTCGCCGGCCCGGCGCGCCGGCGTGCGCCGGTTCGTGGAGCGGGGCGGGCGGGTCGTCTACGGCACCGACCTCGGCAACCAGGGACCGCCGCCGGCGGTGGACACCGAGGAGCTGCGCCTGCTCGTCGAGGCCGGCCTGACGCCTGGACAGGCGCTGGCCGCCGCCACCTCGCTGGCCGCGGCGCACCTGGGGCTGGCCGGCGCCGGACGGGTGGCCACGGGGGCACGGGCCGATCTGCTGCTGGTCGAGGGCGATCCCCTCGCCGATCTGGCGGCCCTTTCCCGGGTCCGGCTGGTCACCCGCGACGGCTGGGTGGCCGCCGCTCCGCAGCGGCCCTGACCGGTCGGGCGGGCACGGCCTGGAGCCGGGGAATTCCTCGAGGGGCCTGGAGACGCCCGGGGCGCGCCCCGGTGATCATTTGCTGCTCGATCGAGTCATACCGACTGACCCGGGCGTCCCGAGACGAGGCGGTCCTGGATTTCTCTGGAACCTTTGACGCAAAGATTTGGCATCCAGTTGTTGCGAATCGCTGATCGCTGTGGTTATCCTCTTCCAGAAATCGGCGCGGTGGGGGTACCAGAATGCGCTGATAGGCAATGAAAGGAGTCCGCATGGGCACCAAGACGATCACCATGTACGTCTCGGACATCGACCGGTCCGAGATTGCCGAGGGCGAGGCCTACCAGCTTTCGGTCCGCCACCCCGACGGCTCGACCCAGCAGCTCGACATCTCGGCCAAGAACTACCGGGACCTCAAGCTCGAGGGCCTCGGCAAGACGCTGAAGAAGCGGGGCCGCAAGCCGGGTTCGACCGCCCGGACCACGGTGGCGACCCGGCGCCGCTCCAACTCCCGCCAGAACAGCAAGGCCGACTCGGCCTGACCAGGGTTCGACGCCCGACGCCCGCGCCAATTGCGGCGCGGGCGTCGCATGTCAGGTCCTGGTCTGGCAGCCGGCACACACCCCGAAAACATCCGCCTGGTGGTCGCTGATCGTGAATCCGTACCGCCGCGCCACGCGGGACGCCCAGAGCTCCACCCCGCAGGCGTCGATCTCCACGACCCGGCCGCAACGCTGGCAAACCAGGTGATGATGGTGAACGGGATTGCAGAGGCGGAACAGCGCCTCGCCGGTTCCACGCCGGAACACGTCGACCCGGCCGGCATCGACCAACCCCTGGAGCGCCCGGTAGATCGTCGCCAGCCCGACCGAACGGCCGAGGTCGGCGTGCAGGTCCTTGGCCGAAAGTGGTTCGGGGGCGCGCCGCAGGGCGTCCAGCACGGCCGTGCGCTGCCTGGTGATGCGCGCCGGCTCCGAGGGTCGCCCGTCGATCATGGGGCGCAAGTCTACCTCGCGAGCGATCGGCGAGGCTCGACCGGATCTGCGCTTTGTTCGCATTGGTCGGGTCTTGTGGCAACTGACCAGGTAGGCTAGGTTCACCACACGGCCCCAGCCTCGCCTCAGCTCGGCCCTAGGAGACGCGTGCCTCCCACCACCGCCGGAGCCAGCCGCACAGGCGCCTACGGGCGCTACGCCCTCGTCTACGACCTGGTCTGGCGAGCGGCGCCCTACGACCGGTTCGTCGACCTGTGCCTGGAGGCCGCCACCGCCCAGGGCACCAACGTGCGCCGCGTGGTGGTGGCCGCCTGCGGCACCGGCAACGCCGCCATCGAGCTGGCCGGGCGCGGCCTGCGGGTCACCGGCTTCGACCTCTCCCCGGCCATGCTGGCCAGGGCCGCGGTGAAGGTCCGGGCCGCCGGCCACCGGGTCGGGCTGGTGCTCGGCGACCTGCGGGCCGTCCCCCTGCGCGACGGGTGCGCCGACCTCGTCCTGGCTCTCAACTCGAGCCTCAACTACCTGCTCGACCCGGCCGAGGTCGAGGCCGCCCTCCGCCACCTCGGCCGGGTGGCGGCACCCGGGGGCACGGTGGTGGTCGAGCCGCTGTCGGCCCGCTTCGTGTACGACGGCTGGGAACCGGGCCGCCATGTCGACCGCGACGGCCTCCACCTCGACGCCAGCTATTCGGTCGAGGGCGACCTGCTGGTCGAGCGGCTGCGCTGGTCGCTCGGTGGCGTCGAGGAGACCGAGACCTACCACCAGCGCTTCTACTCCGACGCCGAGGTCGAGGCGCTGCTCGGCGCCGCCGGCCTGCGTCTGGCCGAGCGCCGGCCGATGTGGCCGGCGATCCCGACCAAGCCCGCCAGGGGAAGAACCCTCTGGGTCACCCGTGCCCGGTGCTGATGCGCCTTGCGCGATGTGCTGGGGCGGGGTTGGATTGAGCCGGCAACCCGAAGCGGACGGGAGCCCGCCATGACCTCCACCGTGCACCTCGAGATCCCCGCTTCCGGCGCCTACCTCTCGGTGGTGCGGGCGGCCGCCACCGGGCTGGCCGCCCAGCTCCAGTTCACCTACGAGGAGATCGACGACCTCCGCATCGCGGTCGACGAGGCCTGCACGCAGCTGCTGGCCCGGCGGGGCAGCGCGACCACCCTCAACGTCGCCTACCACCTGGCCGACGCCGAGCTGCGGGTCGACGTCTCGATCGAGGCTCCCGACCGCGGCGACCCGCTGGCCAGGGACACCTTCGCCTGGCAGATCCTGTCCGCCATGACCGACGAGGTCAGCGAGCAGTCGGAGGCCGGCCGGCTGTGGCTGAGCTTCCGCAAGGCTGGCGGGCGCGGGTGAGCGAGCTGCCCAACGCCGAGCGCGTGCACCAGGGACCGGACGCCGCCCTCAACGGCGTGACTCCCCCGAACGGCCGGTCGATGGACCGCGGCTACGCCAAGGACCTGTTCCGCCGCTTCGTCGAGTCCCGCAGCCCGGTCCTGCGCGAGGAGCTGGTCGGGCTGCACCTGCCGCTGGTCGAGTACCTGGCACGGCGGTTCCGCAACCGCGGCGAGCCCCTCGAGGATCTGGTGCAGGTCGGCACCATCGGGCTGCTGAAGGCGATCGATCGGTTCGACCTGGCGCGAGAGGTCGAGTTCTCGACCTACGCCACCCCGACGATCGTCGGCGAGCTCAAGCGCCACTTCCGCGACAAGGGCTGGGCGGTGCGGGTGCCGCGGCGCCTGCAGGAGCTGAACCTGTCGCTCAACAAGGTGGTGGCCCAGCTCTCCCAGGAGATCGGCCGCTCGCCGACCATCGCCGAGATCGCCTCAAGGGTGCGCCTGCCCGAGGAGGAGGTGCTCGAGGGCCTCGACACCTCCAACGCCTACGCGGTGGTCTCCCTGGACGCGCCGGCGGGCGGCGAGGACGCCCCGGCGGTCAGCGAGCACATCGGCGCCGAGGACGAGAGCCTGGAGGCGCTCGAGTACCGGGCCGCGCTCGGTCCCCTGATCGCCGGCCTTCCCGAGCGCGAACGCCGCATCCTCTACCTCCGCTTCTTCGGCGGCATGACCCAGTCCCAGATCGCCGCCCGCCTCGGCATCTCCCAGATGCACGTCAGCCGGCTCCTCAACCGCACCCTTGCGGTGCTGCGGGAGGGCCTGCTGGAGGACGACGAGAAAGGCTAGTCCCCGATCCTTGGGGGGAGCTCCGGCTCCACCCACCGCCAGGCAACGGCGCCTGTGCCAGGGTCGGGGTGCTCACCAGACAGGAGCGTGCTGATGCGCCTCATGCTCATCGCCAACCCGCATGCGAGCCGGTTCAGCGGGCGCCAGCGCGACCGGGTGGCGGCGGTCCTCGCCGCGGAGCACAAGGTCGAGGTCCTCCAGACCGGGCATGCCGGGCAGGCGACCGACCTGGCCCGCAGGGCGGCGGCGGGCGGGGCCGAGGTGGTCGCCGTGCTCGGGGGCGACGGCACCGTCAACGAGGTGGTGAACGGCCTGCGCGGCACGACCGCCATGCTCGGCCTGCTCGGCGGGGGCAGGGTCAACGTGGTCGCCCGGGGCCTTGGCCTGCCGGCCGACCCCGACCGGGCCGCGCCCGTCCTGCTCCAGCTGCTGGCCACCGGCGCCCGCCGGCGCATCGCGCTCGGCACCGCCGGCGAGCGCTGCTTCGCCCTCAACGCCGGCCTCGGCCTCGGCGGCGCGATCGTCCGGGAGGTCGAGCGCCGCCAGCGGGCCAAGCAGCTGTACGGCGACCGGGCCTATGTGGCCGCGGGCCTGAGAGCCCTGCTGATCGACCACGACCGCGATCGTCCCCACCTGACCGTCCATCTGCCCGACGGCAGGCCGCCCCTGCGCGGCTTCTTCGCCCTGGTCGGCAACGGCGACCCGTTCACCTACCTCGGCCGGCGTCCGTTCCGGCCGACGCCCCAGGCGACCTGGGAGGGCGGGCTCGACCTGCTGGTCGGGCGGACGATGGCCACCCGGTCACTGGTGCGGGCGCTGACCGGCATGCTCTCCCCGCACCCACGGCCCGGCTACCCGGGCCTGCCGGTCCTCCACGACGAGGACCGCTTCTCGCTCGAGTCCGACGTGCCGCTCCCTTTCCAGCTCGACGGGGAATATCTCGGCGACCGGACCAGTGTGACATTCGGGTGCCTTCGAAGCGTGCTCGAGGTTGTCGCACGGCCACCTCGTGCGTAATTCTCCCGAGAGATATCAGCCATTCTCATTATGGGGATGGCGGATGATGCGCCACAAGCATGGCTTCCGGGCGTTTCCTGCGGCTGAGAGTGGGTATGGGACCAGGGCAAGCGGCTGGTCGTGTGCGGCAAATGATGGAGTTTCATCCGCTCGAGCGAGAATTTGGTGCTTCCCAAGGCCGGATTACTGTCCTAGACTCACGCCGCTCTTGCCCTTCCCCCAGGGCTTGCACCGGAAAGTGAGGATGTCAATGGATTGGCGCCATCGTGCCCGCTGCCGCGATGTCGACCCCGAGTTGTTCTTCCCGGTCGGCACCACCGGTCCGGCCGAGGCCCAGGTGCAGTCGGCCAAGGCCATCTGCACGCTCTGCCCCGTTCGTGAGGAGTGTCTCCAGTGGGCGCTGGACACGGCCCAGGACGCGGGCGTCTGGGGTGGACTGTCCGAGGAGGAGCGGCGCGCGTTGCGCCGGGGACAGCGCCGCAAGGTGCGAATCGCCTAGCCCGTCACCTCCAAGCCGCTGGCTGTCCGCAGCTCATGGTCGGGTCCCTGTCCGGATCGACGGGTTCATTCGTCTCGCCTGAAGCGGTACGATCGAGATGAACACATCGTCCGGTGAAGGGGGCGGTATGGGTGACGTCGTTCGCATCCTGGTGGCAGATGACCATCCGCTGACCCGGGATGGCATCAAGGCCGCGCTGGCCATGGACGCCGAGTTCGAGGTGGTGGCCGAGGCCAGCGACGGCCAGGAGGCGGTGCACCTGGCCGAGGAGGTCAAGCCAGACGTCGTCCTCATGGACGTCCGCATGCCGGTCCTCGGAGGGATCCGGGCCACCCAGGCGATCACCAGGTCCGTTCCCAACGCCCGGGTGGTCATGCTGACCGTCGAGGAGACCCAGGCCAGGGTCGGCGAGGCCATCCAGGCCGGCGCCGCCGGCTACCTGCTCAAGGACATCGACGCCCACGAGCTGGCCAGGGCCGTGCACCTGGCCGCCGAGGGCTCCGCGGTCATCCACCCCAACCTGACCCGCCAGTTCATCGAGGAGATCCGCCAGCTCACCCGGGGCGAGCAGAACGTCTCCATGCTGTCGGCGCGGGAGGTGGAGGTGCTGCAGATGATCGCCTACGGCTCCACCAACCGGGAGGTCGCCGAGGCCCTGCACATCTCCCCGCAGACGGTCAAGACCTACCTGGAGCGGATCTTCACCAAGCTCGGCGTCTCCGACCGGACCCGGGCCGTCGCCGTCGCCCTCAAGCACGGCATCGTGGAATAGGAGACCGGCGATGGGCGAGCCGCTGCTGTTCCTGCTCGTGGGCGGGGCCGGCATCGCGGTCGGCCTGGCCCGCGGCGGGGCGCCGCGGGGCCTGCTGGAGACCGGCGTGAAGGCCAGGCGGCTGGCCCTTGCCTGCCTGGCCGTCCAGGCGGCGATGGTGGCGCTGCCGCTGCCGGGCCCCCTCGGCGCCCTGCTGCTGGTGGCCGCCCTGGTCACGCTGCTGGGGATCGCCCGGGCCAACGGGCGCCTGCCGGGAGTTCCCCTGCTGGCTCTCGGCCTGCTGCTCAACCTGGTCGTGGTGGTCGCCAACGTCGGCATGCCGGTGCCGGCGGCGACCCTGGAGCGGGCTGGGATCACGGTGCAGCAGCCGCTCCCCCACCGCCCAGACGCCAAGCACGTCCTCCAGGACCAGGGCACGCGCCTCGGCCTGCTCGGCGACCGGCTGGCCGTCCGACCGCTGGTGGCGGTGACCGGCTACGGCACCGTCATCGAGCTGGCCGGCCTGTTCCTGCTGCTGCAGCACCTGGTGCTGGGCGCGACCGCGTTCCGGCGCGAGGACGGGACCGCCCACGGCGCCCATGAGGCCAGGACGGTCCCGTGGACGACGTGGGCGGACTGACCCCCCCGGTCTGGCTAGCCGGTCGGCTCCTCCCGTAGGTCGTTGGCGAGCTCGCGGATCTTGGCCTCAGGGTAGCGACGGTGCCCTCCGAGGGTCTTGAGGAAGGGCAGCTTGCCCTCCTTCGCCCAACGGGAGACCGTCTTGGGCGAGACATGCAGGATGTCGGCCACCTCGGCGGTACGGAGGTAGCTCGGAACCTCGATCCTGGCGCTGGTCTTGCGTTGTGCCACCGGGCGTCCCTTTCTCGAGTCCGAACCCCGACAGGCGAGCCGAGCAGAAGGGCGTGCGGCGGAGACGGGTCTGTCGGTCACCCTGCTGGGAGCAGTGCGAACAGGCCGATTATTAGGACTGGCACGAGCGCCCACCATAGCCCGGTTGGGCTGTTTCAGCTCGAAAATGCTACCTAGGGTGCGATCACTAAGGAGTGTCAGGCGGACGCCCTATGTGGCGATGGTGACCTGGGAGTCTGGCCTTGAGCCAGTCGACGGTGAGGCCGAATCCCTCGTCCAGGCGGGTCCACGGCTGCCAGCCCAGCGCCTTGCCCGCGGCGGCCGGGTCGAGGGCCGACCGTCTCGGGTCGCCGGGGCGGGCCGGCGCCCATTCCGGCTCGCCGGCCCAGCCGATCCGGGCCGCCAGCTGCTCGACGACGTCGAGGACGGTGGTCGCCGTGCCGGTGCCGACCAGCACCCGACCAGGGGCCGGACTGGCATGGACCGCGCGGGCCATCGCGTCGACCGCGTCGTCGACGAACAGGAAGTCGCGCTCCTGGCGCCCGTCGCCGTCCACCCGGGGCGGGCGGCCCTGCAGCATCGTCCAGGCGGACCTGGCAACCAGGCCGGGGCCGAGCGGATCCTGCCTTGGCCCGTAGACCGTCCCGAGCAGCAGCAGGGCCACCTCCAGCCCGCGGGCCGCGTAGGCGCCCGCGTAGGCCTCCAGGGCCAGCCTGGCCGCCCCGAACGGGTGCACCGGCCGGGGGGTGTCGCCGGCCCTGGTGGCCCCGGTGAGCTGCGCCGGGTACAGGTAGGCGCCGGAGGAGGCGAGCACCGCCCTTGCCCCGGTCACGGCGGCCGCCCGCAGGACCTCGATGCCGCCTGGGACCACCGCCCTGGCCTCGCCGGTCGGGTCGTCCCAGGAACGGACGGGGTCGGTGGCGGTGGCCAGGTGGACCCAGGCATCGGCCCGGACGCGACCGGCCAGCGTCGCCAGGCCCCCCTGGGATACGTCCATCCGGTGGAACCGGACCCCACCCCGTCGCCTGGCCTCGGTCAGGTTGGCCAGGTGGCCGTGGGTGAGGTCGTCGACCACCACCACGTCATCGCCCTCGGCCTGGAGCCGGTCGACCAGGCTCGCGCCGAGGAACCCGGCCCCACCGGCCACCACGACCAGCATGGTTTTCCTCCCTATTCAGCCGGGAGCGGAGTATTTCCGGGTCAGGCTATCAGGCTGCGGTCCCCGATCCATGTGGGAGAGCGCCGGTGATCCCACCGCCCCTCAAGAGCGCCGCTGCCGGCGCAGGGGCCGGGGAGGCCAGTAGGCGAAGCGGACCCGGCCGACCAGGGCGTCGGCCGGGACGGGACCGAAGTCGCGGCCGTCGGTGCTGGCCGCCCGGTGGTCGCCGAGCACCAGGTACTGGGCCGGGCCCAGCTCCAGCTCGAGGTCGCCGCCCGTTTCGCCGCCTCCGAGGTAGGGCTCGGCGACGGCCAGGCCGTCGACCTCGAGCCGCCCGGCGACCAGCCGCACCCGCTCCCCCGGCAACCCGACGACCCGCTTGACCACCTCCAGGCGCCCGTCCCGCGGGCGTTCCAGGACGACCAGGTCGCCGCGGGCCGGCGGGCGGTCGAGCGGGGCGACGGCGATCCGCTGCCCCGGCGCGAGGGTCGGGCGCATGCTGCCGCCCTTGACGAGCATCGGCTCCAGCCGGGCCCGCCGGACGGCCAGGGCGGCGGCCGCCGCCAGCGCGCCGCCTGCCAGAACGCCGGCCAGGTACCGGCGTCGCGTCCGCCAGGCTCGACCCTCGCCAGGCCCTGGCGTAGGCGCGCCGGGCAGGCTTGGCCGGCGTTCTGGAACGGTGGCGCCGAGCGCCCTGGACCTGCGCATGCCGGCATGATCTCGCGGCTGCGGTGTGCGGCGAAAGCCGGCGTGGTAGTAACGTCGGGCGGAGACATCAACGGAAAGGGACGATGCGCATGCTCGCCGAGCGCCTAGCCGCATGGCTCCGGCCCACCCGGGTCGTCCACGCCCACTGCGACCTGCCGTGCGGCGTGTACGATCCCGCCCAGGCCCGGATCGAGGCCGAGTCGATGGCCAAGATCGTCGAGAAGTACCACGCCAGCGACGACCCGGTCTTCCGGGACCGCGCCCTCCTGATCAAGGAGCAGCGGGGCGAGCTGGTCAAGCATCACCTGTGGGTGCTGTGGACCGACTACTTCAAGCCCCAGCATCTCGAGCAGTTCCCCAACCTGCACGACCTGTTCTGGCAGGCGACCAAGGCGGCCGGCCAGGCCAAGCACTCGGTCGAGCCCGCCGACCAGCAGAAGCTGCTCGACCTGATCGGTGAGATCGACGACCTCTTCCAGAAGTCAAAGAGCGGCTGAGCCCGGCTCGAACGTGTGCGACCGGCCCCGGGTGGGGCCGGTCGCTTCGGATCTGTCCCGATGTGGATGGGAGATTCCGGCCCGCCGGCGGTGGTGGGAGGCACCACCCGCCCGCTGGGCGACTGTCAGGGATTGGCCAGCCGCTTGCCCCGGTAGTTGGGGAAGATCAGGGGCTGGTGCTGCCAGCACATGCCGGTCTTGTTGTAGATCGACAGGCGCGTGTCACACTCCTGCTCCCGGCAGATGCGGCCGACCCGCTCAACCTTGGAAGGCGGCGGGTCGCTGCCGGGTCGGTGGCCTTTCACGTTGTCGGAGCGCATCGTGTGCTTCACCGTCCTTCCGCCAACATCTATACGCCGCCGGACATAAAGACGGTTTCATGACGGAGCCGCGGAACACGCTATGCCGGCTGGGAGGGGGGATCGGTGCTCAGGATCGCCTCGACCCGGATCCGCAGCGACTCGACGACGCTGGTGGGCACCGGCTCCGGGTCGGCGCAGCGGCGCACCAGCTGCTTGAAGCGCCGGTCGAAGCGGACCGCCCGCTGGCAGCTCTGGCAGTCGACCAGGTGGGCTTCCAGCTCGGCGCAGGTGGTCGGCGGGGCCTCGTGGTCCAGGTAGAGCCAGACGAAGCCGAGCACGTCGTTGCAGTCCCGGCAACCGCCTACTTCGGGCGAACCCATTCCTGTCCCTCCTCGAGCAGCCCGCGCTCGGCGGCGAACTCCCACAGCCGCCGCTGGAGCTGACGCCGGCCGCGGTGCAGCCTGGACATCACGGTCCCGATCGAGGTGCCCATGATGTCGGCGATCTCCTTGTAGGAGAAGCCCTCGACGTCGGCCAGCAGGACCGCCATGCGGAACTGCTCAGGCAGCGCGTCAAGGGCCTCGCGGACCTCCTCTTCCGGGATCCGGTCGAGGAGGAGATCTTCGGGGGTCTCGGCGCCGGACGGGTTGGCGTTGGCGATCCGCTGGTACAGCGAGAAGTCGTCGACGTCCTCGGTCGGCACCGACTGCGGGTTGCGCTGTTGCTTGCGGTAGGCGTTGATGTAGGCGTTGGTCAGGATGCGGTACAGCCACGCCTTCAGATTGGTCCCCGGCTCGAACTGGTGGAAGGCGTTGTAGGCGCGCAGGAACGTCTCCTGGACCAGGTCCTCGGCGTCGGCCGGGTTGCGGGTCAGGCGCAGGGCGCCGGCGTAGATCGTGTCCAGCAGCGGGATGGCCGAGTCGGAGAACCGCTGGCGCCGCTCCTCCTCGGACTCGCCGGCCGGGGCGCGGGTCCCGTCGGGCGCGGCCGGGCCGACCTCGTCGCCGAGGTCAGGGGTCGAGCTGGATGGCTGTACCAGGAGTTCCTCCGCTCCGATGAACCGCGCCCCGGGGACGACGGTGGCCACCGGTGACCGCGCGGGCGGCCACGCCGCCATGCGCAGCCGCCTGTCCGGCGGCGCCACCTGGGCAGGATAGCGCACCCACACACCTCCGCAGCTCGAGCTCGGATCCATCCTCCGAGGGGTGCAACCGAGCCGCCGCGACCGGCATTCCCACTAGTCGGCGACCACGTCCACTTCGTGGTAGCCGCTGGCCCCCGAGGGATGCGGCGGGGCGGGGGTGGGGGTCTGGGTGGTGCCGAGGCCGTCGACCGCCCGGACCTTGAGCTTCAGCCGTCCCGAGCGGCCGGGCTGCAGGGGCAGCCGCCACTGGCGCCAGGCGGCCTTGGCCAGCTCCCGCCGCAGGATGGCCGGGGCCCAGCTGACGCCGCCGTCAAGCGACACCTCGACCCGCCGGATGCCGCGGTCGCCGGCCCAGGCCACACCGGCCGCCACCCCGGAGCCCTTGACCGAGGTCAGCTCGGCCGGGACGTCGATGCGGCTGGCCGTCTTGATCTCGGCGATGTTGTCCCAGCCGTCGGAGCGCTGCCAGTAGCCGCGGTAGTCGTAGTCGACGACCTTGATGCGCTCCAGCCATTTCACGTTCTTCATGCCGTAGATGCCGGGGACGATGACCCGGGCCGGGAACCCGTGGGCGCGGGGCAGGCTGCGGTCGTTCATGCCGTAGGCGACCATGGTGGTGGGCTCCAGCGCCTTGGCCAGCGGCAACGAGTCGGAGTAGCCGCCGACCGCGTGGAACACCACCCGGACCGCCCCGTCCGCCACCCCGCCGGCCCGCTCCAGCACCCGCCGCAGCGGCACCCCGGTCCATTTGGCCGTGCCCACCAGGTCGCCGCCGACCAGGTTGGAGATGCACTGCAGGGTCACGTACTGCTCGATCGCCGGCATGGCCAGCAGCTGGTCGTAGGCGAGGGTCACCGGCCGGCCGACCATCCCCTCGACCCGCAGCTTCCAGGCACCCCGGTCGACTCCTGGGTCGATGATGGACTCGTCGACGGTGTAGTGGAGCCGGTTGCTGGTGACCTCGGGGGTGAGCCCGCCGATGGCCAGGAAGGCCGGGTCGTCGCCGGGCGCCGGGTCGGGGGCCGGGCGCAGCGGGCCGGCACCCGCCGGGCGGGCCAGCGGCTGCCCGCCGGCGTCGCCGGTCCCGCCGGTGAGCCGGCGCACGGCGAGCCCGGTGGCGAGCAGGCCGGCGGCTCCGACCGCGGCCCGCAGCAGCTCCCGCCTGGTCCGGCCGAAGCCGGTGGCCGGAGCCGGCACCGGGTCGCGCTCCAGGCGGCCAAGGGCGCCCTGCAGGACGCTGGTGTAGGCCACCGCCGCGACGGCCACCACCGTCCCGTAGACCAGCAGGGACGGCGCCCCTGGCTGGGGCCGGTAGCCGCCGAGGGCGACCACCCCGAGCAGTCCCCCGGCCAGCCACGCGGCACGGGCCCGGCTGATTCTCCGGGGGCTACCGCCTTCGGCTACCTGAGCCCCCGGACCCCCAGCGGGCGGGGCCCGGCCGACCAGCACCGCGGCGGCCCCGCCGGCGAGGATGCTGCCGACGGTGAAGCCGACCGCGAACAGCCGCAGCGCCCAGTGGCCGAGCAGGTCGATGAAGAACACCGCCAGCGGCCCGGGGACCAGCCGCAGCAGCCGCTGGGCGAGGCCGAGCGGCGGGAACGGGAAGCTGTCCTGGATCAGGTGGACCAGCCCGAGGACGGCGGTGGCCACCACCATGGCCGCCACCCCGGCCGTGAAGGACTCGGAGGTGCGCAGGCGCCGTTGCATTTGTTCCACGATAACCGGGCGGCTCCCATTGGGGTTGGCCCCGGGGTTCAGCGGCGGCGTTCGTGGCGGCCGGCGCGGCCTCCGGCGGCGCGGCCTCCGGCGGCGGG
>DATHIG010000785.1:0-2594 GCA_035490035.1 Actinomycetes bacterium | reverse complement strand
CCCTGATCGGAGGTGGAAGGCCGTGCCGGTGCCCGCTCGGGTGCTCACCATCGCTGGCTCGGACTCGGGCGGCGGGGCCGGGATCCAGGCCGACCTCAAGACGTTCCTGGCCCACGGTGTCCATGGCATGTCGGCCATCACCGCCGTGACGGTGCAGAACTCCATCGGCGTGCAGGGGTTCTACGAGCTGGAGCCCAGAGCGGTGTTCGAGCAGATCGAGTCGGTGGCCACCGACATCGGGGTGGACGCGGCCAAGACCGGCATGCTGGCCTCGGCCCCGATCATCGAGGCGGTCGCCGACGCCTGCGAGCGCTTCTCCCTGCCCAGCCTGGTGGTCGACCCGGTCGCCGCCTCCAAGCACGGCGACCCGCTGCTCCGCCCCGAGGCGATCCAGGCGCTGCGGGGCCGGCTGCTGCCCCTGGCCACCGTGGTCACCCCCAACCTGGGCGAGGTGGCGCTGCTCACCGGGATCGAGGTGCGCGACCGCGGCGACATGCTGGCCGCGGCCAGAGCTGTCCACGAGCTGGGGCCGCGCTGGGTGCTGGTCAAGGGCGGGCATCTGCCCGGCGACCACGCCGTCGACCTGTTGTGGGACGGCGGCGACGCGGTCGAGCTGACCGCCCCCCGGGTGGCAACCCCGCACACCCACGGGACCGGCTGCACGCTGGCCTCGGCGATCGCGGCCAACCTGGCCGACGGCCTGGACGTGGTCACCGCCGTCCAGGAGGCCAAGCGGTACCTGTCGGGAGCGATCGCGGGCGGGTTCCCGCTCGGCAAGGGCATCGGCCCGACCGACCACGCCTGGCGCTTCCGGGCCGCCGGGCTGCTGCGCGCCGGCGGTCCCAGTCACCCCTCGCCCGTCCCCTGGCCCTACGGCCCCAACCCATACGAGGGGTAACGAATGGCTGCACGCAAGGACACACTGGTGGCGAGGGTGCTGGTCGTCCACGACGGCAAGGTGCTGGCCGCCCATCACCGCCACGCCGACGGTGACGACTTCTGGTGCCTGCCCGGCGGCAAGGCCAAGCCGGGGGAGCGGGTGGAGGACGCCGCCCGGCGCGAGCTGCTGGAGGAGACCGGTCTGCCGGTCGGCCTGGCCGGCGTGGTCTGGTTGCAGGACCTGGTCGACGAGGGCGAGTTCGTGGTGGTGTTCGCCGGCTGGCTGGCCGCCGGCCACGACGGTGTCCTGGACGTCGAGCCCAGCCCCGGCAAGGACCGGAACCTGGCCGAGGTCGCCTGGCGGCGCGCGGACGAGCTGCTGGCCGGCGACTTCCGCCCGGCATCCCTGCTCAAGCTGCTCGACCTCGGCAACCTGCCCGAGGTGCCCCGGCCCGAGGCCTAGAATGCCTGGTCGGAGTCGGTGACCGGCTGGCGGCGCAGCAGCTCGGCCAGGGTGGCGTTGACCTCCTCGAGGGGCAGGCCTCCGGCGGCCAGCCGCTCGGGCTCCAGCGGTCGCAGACGCTGGCAGAAGGCGATCGCCTGCTCGACCGGCTCGGGGTCATCGGGATGCTCGTCGATCAGCTCGAACATCGCGTCCTCGGCGTCGGCGTAGCGGCCCAGCGCCTCGAGCACGCGGGCCAGCCGCAGCCGCTGGGAGACCGACAGCTCCAGCCCCTCAGCCCTGGCGAGCAGGTCGCCGGCCAGGTCGACATCCAACAGGCGCTCCGAGCGGGCGGCCAGGCAGCCGGCAAGGGCGATGGCACGGCGGTAGCGGGCCGCGGCCTCGGGCATCTGCCCGATCCCGGTGTACAGGTCGGCCTCGGCCTTGAGCAGCTGCAGCGCCAACGCCACCCGGCGCATGTCGGGGTTGGACCCGGAGGTGAGCAGATCGACCAGCTGCGCGTCGTCCAGCACGGCCACGACCCCGGTGCCGACGCCCAGCAGCGGCTTGTAGGCCTCGTCGAACATGCCGAGCGCCTCGTCCCCCCGGCCGCCCTTGGCCAGCCCGAGGATGTGGGCGAGCAGCTGGCCGACCTGTTCGATCTGGCGCATGAGATAGTCGCGCTGGTACAGGGACGGCCTCCTCGCCGCTGGAACGGTCGGGCGCCCGCCAGTATGGCCGGCGCGGCGAGGTTTCGCCGGCCCGGCCGTGGCTATCCGAGCCGGTCCGCGACGACGTGAGGAGCCGATGAGCGATCAGGTGACCCAGACCAGCGCCCGACCCGGGCCGCCGGACGGTCCGCGGCCGGGCGACGACCCCGAGCGGGACCGGGGCCGTCCGGACGTCCCGCCGGCGCTGCAGCGGCTGGCCGCCTGGAGCTGGCGCCTGCTGGTCATCCTCACCGCCGCCGGGCTGGTGCTCTACCTCCTCATCCTGCTCAAGGTCATCGTCGTCCCCGTGATCGTCGCCCTGTTCCTGGCCACCCTGCTGGTCCCGGTGGTCAACTGGCTGCAGGCGCGCGGCTGGTCGCACCTGCCGGCGGTGCTGGCGGTGTTCCTGGGCGCCGTGCTGCTGCTGGCCGCGATCGTGGCCGGGTTCGTCCCCCTGATCGGGAACGAGCTGGACGACCTGCGCCTGCGGGCCGACGAGGGGGTCCGGCAGGTGCAGGAGTTCATCGCCTCGCGGCCGTTCGGGCTCAGCGAGGAGGACCTCA
>DATHIG010000784.1:0-2177 GCA_035490035.1 Actinomycetes bacterium | reverse complement strand
GGCCGCTGGCGGCGTCGATGACGGCGACGTCGTCGTTGCCGGCCCCGCCGAAGGCCGAGACGGCGATGCGCCGGCCGTCGGGGGACCAGCGGGGCTCGCTGTCGGAGGTCGGGGTGTCGGCGAGCTGTCTGGCGTCCGACCCGTCGGCGTCCATGACCGAGATCTTGCCGGTCTCGTCGTGACCGGTGACCGACATGAAGGCGATCCGACGGCCGTCGGGCGACCAGTCGGGCTGGACCGACAGCTGGCCCGGGTTCAGCGCCTTGCGGCCCGACCCGTCGGCCCTGATCACCTGCACCGATGCCGGCGGGGCGTTGCTGTACGGCTCGGCTCTGGTGTAGGCGATCCGGCGTCCGTCCGGCGACCAGGTCGGCTCGAGCTCGATGGCGTCGTCGCTTCCGACCCGCCGCAGCCCCCGACCGTCCGCCCCGACGGTGTACAGGTCCTCGTCGTCGGTCCCGGTGATGACGGCGAACAGCAGCCGGCCCCCACCGACGGGCGTCGGCTTCCCGCCCCGGCAGGGCTCGCCCTGGGGGCGGCCCGGCTCGCCCTGGCCGGACTGGGGGACGGCCGCGGCCCGGCGCAGGGTGCTCACCGGCGCGGCCAGGGCGGTGCCGGTGCGGGTCAGGGTCAGCTCCAGCTCGACCACGCCGGTGTCCTCGATCCGGTACCCGACAAGGCTCGGGACCTCCAGGTCGAAGTCCTTCCTGCGGATCTGCGCGCTCCCGGCCACCTGGATGGTGGCCCCGTCCCAGCGGGCCTGGATCGGGAAGACCAGCGGCCGGGTGACGCCGTGGAGGGTGAGCGTCCCCGGAAGCCGCAGCTCCACCACCTTGCCGCCGGCCGCATCGCCGAGCGGGACCGGTTGGGTGAGCCGGAAGCTGGCCGCCGGGAACCGGGAGGTCTCCAGCCCCTCCTCGCGCATGCGCTGGTCGCGCGGCTCGACGTCGGTGCGCAGCCGGGTCATGTCGACCTCGATCTGGGCGCCGGTGATGGCGCCGCCGGCGATGGTGACCGTGCCGGTCACG
This sequence comes from Actinomycetes bacterium, assembly GCA_035490035.1. Classification (GTDB taxonomy): domain Bacteria; phylum Actinomycetota; class CALGFH01; order CALGFH01; family CALGFH01; genus CALGFH01. Next base: position 1,149 of record DATHIG010000784.1, on the reverse strand, counting down.
GCGGGGGAGCGGCCGACCACGTCGTTGGGGGCCGAGATCGAGCCGAGGCGCTCGCGGACCCGGTAGCCGACGAAGCCGTGCTCCCCGGAGGCCACCACCCATGCTCCGTCGGGCCGGCCGCCGGCCGCCGCGCCGCCACCGGGACGCAGCCGCGCCGCCGGCGGGGCGTTGCGGCTGGCCAGCAGGACATACCCTCCGCCACCCAGCACCACGACCGCCGCCGTGGCGGCGACCAGGACACGCTTGGGCATGGCCCACATGCCATCGGTACACCCGCCGGGTCGACCAGGTTCCCGCCGCGCCGAAGCGGTTAGAAGACCCTAATGCTCAAGCTCGACCGGGACGAGGGTGAGTTCGAGCAGCTCGCCGCCGCGGAAGGCGCGGACGGTGAGTGGCCGTCCGATGCGCTCGGTCACCATCAGGCGCTGCAGGTCGCCGGCGTCCTCGATGGGCACGCCGTCCACGTCGATGATCAGGTCCTCGTTGCGCAGCCCGGCCTTGGCCGCCGGGCTGCCGTCGACGACTTGGACGACCTCGACCCCGGCGCTGCGGGCGAGGGTCTGGGCGACCCGGGGTGGCAGCGGCCTGCGGCCGCCGGCGATGCCGATGAAGGCCCGCCGGAAGCGGCCCTCGCGCATCAGGGCGGCGATGATCCGCCTGGTGGTGGCGTTGACCGGCACGGCAAGGCCGAGGCCGATCCCGGCGACGGCGGTGTTGACCCCGACCATGCGGCCGCGACCGTCGACCAGGGCGCCACCGGAGTTGCCCGGGTTGAGGGCGGCGTCGGTCTGGATGACGTTCTCGACCAGCCGGCTGGTCGACCCGTCGGTGGTCGGGAAGGAGCGGCCGAGGCCGCTGACCACCCCGGCGGTGACCGAACCGGTGAGACCCATCGGGTTGCCGACGGCCACGACGAGCTGGCCGACCCGGAGCCGGTCGGCGTTCCCCAGGGACACCGGCTCCAGGTCGGCCCCGCTCGCGCGGATCACCGCCAGGTCGGACAGCGGGTCGCGGCCGACGACCTCGAAGCGCAGCTCGCGGCCGTCGGGCAGCGAAGCCCGACCCTTCCCGGCCCCCTCGACCACATGGGCCGAGGTGACCAGGAAGCCGTCCGGCGTGATCGCCACCGCCGAGCCCGAGCCCTGCGCC
>DATHIG010000783.1:0-3871 GCA_035490035.1 Actinomycetes bacterium | reverse complement strand
TCCCAGCGGTCCTCGGGCGCCAGCTGCCGACGGTGGCCGTCGACGACCACCGTCGGCAGCTGGCGCCCGAGGACCGCTGGGATGCTGGGGTGGCCGTCGGGCAGGTGGTACAGCAGGAAGCCGTCGGCGACCGCCCGAGTGACCGCCAGGGTGACCGTTGCCGTGCCGGCGGGTCGCTCGGGTGGCGTTGGCAGCAGGGTGAGGCCCAGGTCGGCGAGCTGGCCGGCCTCGGCGACCCCGCGCAGCAGCAGGACCGCTGCCGGGTCGTCGAACGCGAACGGTAGCGCCTCGGCCAGCAGCACCCCGAGCGTGCCTGTCCGGCCGGTACGCAGGCTGCGGGCGACCGGGTCGGGGCCCGGGTAGCCCAGCTCCCGGGCGGCGGCCAGGACCCGCGTGCGCACGCCTGCAGACAGCTTGTCGGGCCGGTTGTAGGCGTTGGACACCGTCGTGCGGGAGACGCCTGCAGCGGCGGCGACGTCCTTCAGCCTCGCCACTCGGCTTCCCGTGCCCGTCGTCCCGGTTCGTGCGCCATATGAATCGATCAACCATCCGAGGGTAACCTTCAAGTGAATCGATCAACCATATCATCGGAGGCGCCATGACCCGCGCAGCTTCGGCAGGCACGGGCGCCCACCTGGCCCGCCGACGGGCAGCGCTCGCCCTGCTGTGCGTGGCGCAGTTCATCGACGTCCTCGGCGTCACCATCGTGATCGTCGCCCTGCCCGCCATCGGCCGCGACCTCGGCCTTGCCGAGCATGACCTCCAGTGGGTGGCGAGCATCTATGCGCTGTGCTTCGGGGGCTTTCTGCTGCTGGCGGGCCGGGCCGCCGACCTGTACGGCCGCCGGCGGCTGTTTGCCGCCGGGCTCGCGCTGTTCACCGTGGCCTCGCTGGCCTGCGGCCTGGCCGGCTCCCCGATGGTGCTGGTGGCCGCCCGCGCCATCCAGGGCCTTGGCGCCGCGGTCGCCGTCCCGGCGGCCCTGTCGCTGCTGACCACGACGTTTCCCGAGGGCCGCGAGCGCACCCGTGCGCTCGGCAGCTGGACCGCCGCGGCGGCGGGCGGCGGCGTCACCGGGTTCTTCCTGGGCGGCGTGATCACCGGCACGCTCGGCTGGCCGTGGGTGTTCTGGGTCAACGTCCCCGTGGGAGTCCTCTGCCTGGCACTGACGCCGGTGCTGCTCGCCGAGAGCCGCGACCAGGCCGACCTCCGGCGGCTGGACCTGGCGGGCGGTGACCGCCACCGCCGGCCTGGTCCTGCTGGTGTATGGCTCCACCCGGGTAGGGCAGGCCGGGGCCGCCTCCATGGGCGCAGTTGGGATGCTCGCCTTGGCGGCCGCCCTGCTGGCCGGCTTCTGGCTGGTCGAGCGCAGGGTCACCGACCCGCTGGTCCCCCCGGCCATGTTGCGCTCCCGCCAGCTGGTGGGCGCCAGCCTGGCCGCCTTCACGCTCACCGCCGTGACCAGTCCCGCGGGCGTGCTCGGCACCCTGTACCTCCAGGAGGCGCTCGGCTACCCTCCCACCGCCACCGGGCTTGCGCTGCTGCCGTTCAGCCTGGCCGCCATCGCCGGGTCCTTCATTGGCGCCTGGCTCACCGCCCGGATCCGGGCCCGGGCCACCATGGCCTTGGGTCTGGCCACGGTGACCGCCGCGATGCTGCTGTTGTCCCGCCTCCCGACCCAGCACCACGGCGGCCTGCCGTGGCTCGTCACCGGCCTGGTCATCGCCGGGTCCGGGCTGACCTGCGCGTCGGTGGCCGCCACCGCCACCGGGACCGCAGCGACCGGCGGCCAGGCACAGGGGCTGGCGTCCGGGCTGCTGAACAGCGCCGCCCAGGTCGGCACCGCCCTGGGAATCGCCGCCCTGGTCACCGTCGCCGCCGCCCGCACCAGCGCCCTGGCAGGTGCCGCCGACCCCACGCCCACCCAGCTCGTTGACGGGTTCCGGCTGGCATTCCTGGCCGGCGCGGGCGTCGCCCTGCTGGGCGTGCTCGGCACCCTGCTCTTGGTCCGCAAGGAGCCATGATGGCCACCGTCGACCTTGGGCCCAGACCGACTCCGGGCCGCGATCCCGCCGTGTTCAGCAGGGCAGACTGGCTCAGATCGGCAACCCGCAGGTGGGGCCCGGCGTGGTGACGGCCCGGTCTGTCTGGACCAGGCTGCCGTCGATCATCGCGTCATTGTCTCCATCCCGCGGGACGGCAGCCGAAGGCCGGAACCACGCCGTCAGGGCCGCCGCTCAACCCGGGGCGGTCGTGGTGGCGACGGTGGTCGTGGTGGTGGTGGCGGTGGCGGTGGCCACTTCGGCGGTGGGGCGGACGGCGCCGATGAAGTCGCCGCGCAGGAACGGGGTGATGCGGACGTTGGCGCCGGTGTAGGGGGCGTCGATCATGTTGCCGGCGCCGATGTAGATGCCGACGTGATGGATGGTTGCCGGGTCGGCGGTGTTGTAGGCGTAGAAGACCAGGTCGCCCGGCTGCATCTGGTCAACCTCCCAGACCCGGGCCCCGTGGTGCCACTGCGCGCGGGAGGTTCGCGGCAGCGTCAGCCCGCCGGACTGGTAGGCCTTCAGCATCAGCCCCGAGCAGTCGTAGAAGCCCAGCTCCCCGGTGGCGCCCCACTTGTAGGGCTTGCCGAGCTCGTTGTAGGCGAACTGCACGGCCGCGGCGGCCACCTCCTCGGCGGGCGCGCCGGGGGGCAGGCCCTGGCTGGCGGCGTAGCCGGAGGCGATGGCCAGGACCTTGGTCACATACCAGTCGGCGTGGTTGTAGGCGAAGATCGCGCCGGCCACGTCGGCGCCCTTGGCGGCGCCGTTCTGGCACAGGTAGTTGGCGGCGGTGAAGATCGCGTCGACCGGGCTGTAGACGCTGGCGCCGGCGCCGTCGGCGTCCACCGCGTAGCCGGCGAAGGTGTTGCCGGCCTTGCCGCCGACGCCGATCTGCATGGGCCCGGCGGCCCCGGCGAAGTTGGCCCCCGAGGTGACGCCGGGAGCGGTCGAGCGGCCGTGGTCGGTCTCGACCTTGCCGATGGCGGCCAGCACCGACCAGGGCAGGCCGGGACAGCTGTTGGCGGCCGACTGGTAGACGGGCAGCAGCTGCGCCGGGATGTCGCGCCTGGCGTCCTGGCTGGGAGCCCCGCCGCCGATCAGCGAGGTGGAGAGTCCGATGGCCATGAGGATCAGGACCATGAAGACGGTGCCCAGGATGCCGAACAGGAGCTTGACCATCACGCCTGACCATTCGGTGGTACTTTAGGAGAGTCGAGTCGGTTGACAGGATAGGCCGAAGGTGCTGTATCGGTCCACCGGGCGGTGGGGACGCTCGCGGTCCGATTCCCGCTGGTCGACTGCCTTGGTGTCATTGCACATCAGTGTAATCTGTTGGTAATCGTACGTGGACAGATCCCACCAAATGCGCATCCGAACAGCGCGGACTCTAAGGATTCGACCGGGGGTCGTTGTGAGCCAGCAGCAGAGGCCCGGCTGGACCGGGGGTTCCGACGAGGCCCTGGTCCCGCTTGGCCGTGGCGACGAGCAGGATCCCGGCACCGACGGCGACGGTCGGGCGGCAGATCGAGCCGGCCCGGCAGCCCCACCGGCCCCAGCCTCGGCCCCAGCCTCGGCCCCAGCCTCGGCGCCGGCTCCAGGCCGCCGGGCCGGCCCGCAACCCGCTGCCGGCGGCTACGGGATGCACCCGGACCCTGAGACTCCACCCGGCCGGAGGCTTCCGGCGGACCCGCGCGACCTGCTGGATGGCAGGCCCGACCGGGTCGATCGCGCCGACCGGCGGGCCGGGGTGACCAGCCCGGCAAGCGGGCGTTCGACCGCGACCGCCGCCGACTTCACCCCCGAGCGCTACCTGCGCGGCCAGGCCGCCC
>DATHIG010000782.1:0-2122 GCA_035490035.1 Actinomycetes bacterium | reverse complement strand
CCCAGGTCGAAGAAGCCCTCCTCGACGTAGCGGGGGATCTCCTGGGGGCGCAGCAGCGACACCCGTTCGACCCTGGGGTCGTCGATGGTGCCGTGGTAGTCGCGCTCGCTCCCCCGCTTGACGGGCAGGTCGGCCGCCTCGAACAGGGCCAGCGTGGCCCGCTCCAGGCTTCCCTTGGGCAGCACCAGCTTGAGCACCAGGTCTCCTCTCAGTCCTGCTTGTCGATCGCTTCCAGCAGGCCGGCCATCTCCAGCACGGTCAGGGCGGCCTCGGCGCCCTTGTTGCCGGCCTTGCCCCCGGCCCGGTCCAGCGCCTGCTCCATGGTGTCGCAGGTGAGCACCCCGAACGCCACCGGCACGCCGGTGGCGCGGGTGACCGCGGCCAGCCCGGCGGCGGCCTGGCCGGCGACATGGTCGAAATGCGGGGTCGACCCGCGGACCACCGCCCCGATCGCCACCACCCCGGCGTAGCGGCCGGTCGCGGCCAGCCGCTCGGCCGCCAGGGGCAGCTCGAACGCCCCGGGGACCCAGGCCAGGTCGACGTCCGCCTGCTCGACCCCGTGGCGCCGCAGCTCCTCGACCGCCCCGCTGACCAGCAGGTCGGTCACCAGCCGGTTGAACCGGGCGGCGGCGATGACCACCCGGCGCCCCCGGCCGTCCAGCGAACCTGTATACGTCCGGCCCATGGCGATGCCTCCTAACCCGTCGTCCCTGACCCATCGGGGGGGTCCGCTCCGCTTCCTGCCCCGACCCCCTCGTCGTCGGGCAGGTCCAGCAGGTGGCCCATCCGCTCGCGCTTGGTGCGCAGGTAGCGGAGGTTCTCGGAGTTGGGCCGGGTCTGCAGCGGCACCCGCTCGACGATCTGGAGCCCGAACCCGTCCAGGCCGCCGTACTTGGCCGGGTTGTTGGTGAGCAGGCGCATCGTGGTCACCCCGAGATCGACCAGGACCTGCGAGCCGATCCCGTACTCGCGCCCGTCCACCGGCAGGCCCAGGGCCAGGTTGGCGTCGACGGTGTCGTGCCCCTGCTCCTGGAGGCTGTAGGCGCGCAGCTTGTGGCCGAGCCCGATGCCGCGGCCCTCGTGGCCCCGCAGGTACACCACCACGCCGAGCCCCGCTTCGGCGATGCGGCGCAGCGCGTCGTCCAGCTGGGGACCGCAGTCGCAGCGCAGCGACCCCAGCGCGTCGCCGGTCAGGCACTCGGAGTGGACCCGCACCAGCACGTCCTGCTCCCCTTGCACCGCCCCCTTGACCAGGGCCAGGTGCTGCTCGCCGTCCAGCAGCGACTCGTAGGCGTAGGCGGTGAACTCCCCCCAGCGGGTCGGGATGCGGGCCTCGGCGACCCGCTTGACCAGCTTCTCGTGCTGGCGCCGGGAGCGGATCAGGTCGGCGATGGTGATCAGCGGCAGGCCGTGGGTCGCCGCGAAGCGCTCCAGCTCGGGCAGGCGGGCCATGCCGCCGCCGGCGTCGACGATCTCGCAGAGCACGGCCGCGGGGGCGCAGCCGGCCATCCTGGCCAGGTCGACCGCGGCCTCGGTGTGACCGGCACGCTTGAGCACCCCGCCCTCGCGGTAGCGCAGCGGGAAGACGTGCCCGGGCCGGACCAGGTCGGCGGGCCGGGTCGCCGGGTCGATCAGGGCGTGGACGGTGGTGGCCCGGTCGGCCGCGGAGATGCCGGTGGTGGTGCCCTCGCGGGCGTCGACCGAGACGGTGAACGCGGTCCGGTAGGGGGCGGTGTTGGCCGCCACCATCAGGGGCAGGTCGAGCTCGTCGAGCCGCTCGCCGAGCATCGGCGTGCAGATCACCCCGGAGGTGTGGCGGACGAAGAAGCCCATCGTCTCCGCGGTGGCCGCCTCGGCGGTCATGATCAGGTCGCCCTCGTTCTCGCGGTCGGCGTCGTCGACGACCACCACCATGCCGCCGGCGGCGAGGGCGGCGACCGCGTCGGCGACGCTGGCGAAGCTGGTCACTGGCGCCGCCTCCCGTCCACTGGCCTCTCGTCTGCGCCCGCCGTCATCGGGGCACCTGCCCTGTCGGTCCACGGGCCGACCAGCCGCTCGACATACTTGGCGACCACGTCGACCTCCAGCTGCACCTGGTCACCGGGACGGCGCCGGCCCAGGG
>DATHIG010000781.1:0-2402 GCA_035490035.1 Actinomycetes bacterium | reverse complement strand
GCCTGGGCGGCCTCCAGTGCTGCCTCGGCCTGCTCGGCCCGGGCCTCGGCCGCCCGGGAGCGAGCCCGCTCGACCGCGATCACCGCGGTCCGGTCCCGCTGGGCGTCCTGCACGACCTCGCGGGCCACCTCGGCCACGGTGCGCTGCGACGCCCCCGCGCGGGCGCGTAGCCGCTCGCTGGCCGCGGCCGGGTCCAACCCCTCGGTGGCCACCAGCGCCCCCCTGGCCTGCTCCACCCAGACCCGAGCGGTCAGCGCCTGGGTCAGCTCGACCACCGCGGCGTCCCGGGCGTCCAACGCCATGCCGGCTGCCAGCAGCTCGGCGACCACCCCGGCGTAGGCGCCCACCGCAGCAACGTCAATGCCCGACCAGGGACACGGCTGGGTGGCATACACCGACAGCGCCCCCACCGGCCGGCCGGCAACCACCACCGGCACGGCAAGCACCCCGTGCAGCCCTCGTGGGGTGACGACCGCGGCCAGCCGGGCAAAGCGCCGGTCGGTGGCCAGGTCGATGACCACCACGGCCGCCGCGTCGCCATAGGCGGCCAGGCCGGGTCCCTCCCCAAGCTCACGCTGGGCATCCTCCAGCAGCCCGGCGGCGCCGTCGGTGACCACCACCCAGCGCAGCGAGCCGTCCTCGTGCTCCAGCGCCAGGCTCGCCCCGTCCACCTGGAACACCACCCGGGTGGCGTCGATGACCCGCTGCAGGGTCGCGAACAGGTCCCCGGGATCCGGCCGGGCCCGGCGCAGCTCACCCAGGCTGTGGGCGAACGCGTCCCGGTCAACCGACGGGTCATCCCCCTCAGTCATCGATGGTTCACCGCCCCCACCACGCCGCATCAGTCGCCGGTCGTGCGCCGCACGACGCCGAGCCGGTGCAGGGCCGCGGCCTGCTCGAGCTGGCCGGCCAGGCTGTCGAGCAGGCTCGAGGCCGGGACGGCCGGCTCCAGAGCCAGCCGTGCGATCAACCCGTCAACGACCACATGGGCGAGCCGTTCGACCTCGGGGTCAACGGTTGGGATCGGCTGGTCGGGGAGCTCTCTGGAGGAACCGGTGAAGGAGCCCACGCGCCATCAACTCCTCAGTGACGCTCGAAGCTGGGCCTCGAGTCGAGCGTCAATCGGCGCGGGACCGACAAGGTTCGAGCAACGTCGCTTACGCTGGCGCCAGTCTATGCCCGATGCCTACCGGAGGACGCGCTGCCACAGGTCGCATCGCGTCATTCGGATCGGCCTGCCCGGCCTAAGCTCGGCGTACGGCCAGCGGCGCCGAGCCCATGGCGAACCGCGGGGCGGTGCGAGCCCGGCACGACCATGGCGGTACACCTCTGGCGGCGTGGCCCGCTCGGCGCCGGGGCTGTCGCGCTGCGGTTTGCCCCCGCCACGTCGCGGCTTGATCGAGAAGAGGGTGAGATCGTCTGGTCAACCGGCCAGACCTGGCGGGTCAGCGCGCCCGCGTAGGGGCGGCCCGACGCCGACCTGATATCCGGGCAGGGGGCGCGGTCGAAGACGCGCCGGCCGTCGCGTCTTCGGGTCGCCAGCCGCACCCAGACCTCCTCCGGCAGGCAACGCCCCTGTGGAGTACGGTTGGCGCACGGCCATGTGGCTCCGGCTCGGCTGTGCTCGCCTGCTTGATGAGGTGGTCGGAGCCTGGCAACAAGCCAAGGGCGGTGACGTCTGGTGAGCCGCCGGAAGACGGGCCGGCCCGGGGAGATCACCATCCTGCCTGGATCGGGGATGGACAAGGGCCGCAGATGCACCTGCTGGCCCAAGCCCGATGACGCCCGTCCGTGCACCCCGCAAACCTGCGACTGGCGCTGCCGAGCGTGCGTGGTCCACGGCCGGCCGTTCTACAGCCACGGCGACCTGCAGTACCTGGAGCACGGCACCGGGCCGATGGCGGCGGAGCTGGACCGGCTGTGGCGGGCCAAGGGGACGATGAAGGGCGGCACGACCCGGCAAGGAGCACGCCATGACATTGACGGCTGGCGGACGCCGCCGCGGGGAGCAGCTGGGCTGCCGCCACCCCGCGGTTCCCGCACGGTGACGGATCTGTATTACCCGGGTCTGCAGGACCCCCCACCAGGACACGACGGCCGCAACGCCGGCAGCGGGCAGTAGCTGGAAGTCTCGGTTGTCGGCTCACCGACCTGCCTTGCCGGGCTGCGCATGGCGGGGGCGCATGCTCCACAAGGCAGGTCAGCCGGCCGCCACCAAGCCAGGGGACCTGTGCGGGATCGTAGGCGCTGGGGGGGTGGTGGCCATCCGGTCGATCGGCACTGCCAGTGGGGCGCCCGCGGCAGCAGGCACCGCCGCTTGGCATACTCACGTCGGCAGCTGTCGCTCTAGGCGAGAAGGTCCTGGTGGACCTGGCGAGGGGAAGTGGTGAGCCATGTCGGAG
>DATHIG010000780.1:0-2632 GCA_035490035.1 Actinomycetes bacterium | reverse complement strand
GACCGGCACCACCGAGTGCTCCCCGGCCAGCCGCACGAACTCCTCGATCCCAGGCCGCACGCCGCCGACAGGCGCGGCGGTCACGAGCCGGCCCCCGCCGGCTCGTGATCCGCCCAGGGGGGTTCGGGGGGCCGCTGGTCGCCGCCTCGATGAACCGGGCCTTGGCCTGAGGTCGTCTCTTCGAGCCGCGTGCCGTCGGCGATCACCAGGGTGTCGCTGAAACAGCTTCGCGTGCCCGTGTGGCAGGCGACACCCACCTGCTCGACCCGGACCAGAAGACTGTCGCCGTCGCAGTCGGCGGTCACCGAGCGGACGTGCTGGACGTTGCCGGAGGTCTCGCCCTTCTGCCAGTAGCGGCGGCGGGAGCGACTCCAGAACCAGGTGCGGCCGGTGGTGAGGGTGCGCCGGACGGCCTCCGCGTCCATCCAGGCGACCATCAGGACGGCGCCGTCGGTGTCGTCCTGGACAACCGCCGGGAGCAGGCCGGCGGCGTCGAAGGTGAGGCCGGCGACGGCGTCGTCGACGGCCCCGGTTGAGAGCTCGGACATGGGGCCATGCTATCGCTACCGCCGGGCCGGCCGATCTGCCATGGTTGAAGGGCAGGGCGGACACACGAGGGAGCTGTCATGTCGACGCAGCCAGAGCAGGCGAAAGCGGAGATCCTGCAGCAGATCGTCGCCACCATCCACGAGAAGGTGCCCGAGGATCGACGCGACCAGGTGGAGTCGTTCGCCAGCCAGTACTACCACCGGCTGGCCCCCGAGGACCTGCTCGAGCTCGAGGTCGAAGACCTGTACGGCGCCGCCCTGGCCCACTGGCGCCTGGCCCAGCGTCGCCAGCCCGGCGAGGCCAAGGTCAGGGTGTACAGCCCCCGGTTCGAGGAGCACGGCTGGCGGTCCAAGCACTCCATCGTCGAGATCGTCACCGACGACATGCCGTTCCTGGTCGACTCGGTGGCGATGGAGCTGAACCGGAAAGGGCTGGTCATCCACCTGCCCATCCACCCGGTGATCGTCGTCCGCCGCGACCAGGCCGGCGAGCTGGTCGAGGTGCTGCCGCCCGACGCCGACGACGGCATCCGCGAGTCGTTCCTGCATTTCGAGGTCGACCGGCAGAGCGAGACCGAGGTGCTCGACCAGCTCAGGAGCGGGGTCGAGAACGTCCTGGTCGACGTCCGCAACGCGGTCGAGGACTGGCCGGCCATGCGTGAGCAGGTCCACCAGATCCTCGAGGAGTTCGCCGAGCGGCCACCCCCGGTCGACGAGGCCGAGCTGGCCGAGGCCAGGGCCCTGCTGGAGTGGACCGACGACCACCACTTCACCTTCCTGGGCTACCGGGCCTACGACCTGGTGGAGATGGGCGGCGAGGACATGCTGTGCCCGGTCACGGGCACCGGCCTCGGCATCCTGCGCCAGGGCCAGACCAAGCCGAGCTCGCTCAGCTTCGCCAAGCTCCCGCCGGAGGCCAGGCGGCTGGCCCGCGAGCGGCACGTGCTCATCCTGACCAAAGCCAACTCGCACTCGACCGTGCACCGGCCGTCCTACCTCGACTACATCGGGGTCAAGCGTTTCGACGAGCAGGGCGAGGTCATCGGCGAGCGGCGCTTCCTCGGCCTGTACACCTCGGCCGCCTACAACCGGAACCCGCGCGACATCCCGGTGCTGCGCCGCAAGGTGGCCAAGGTGCTGGAGCGGGCCGGCCTGCCCAGGTACAGCCACGACTGGAAGTCGCTGCTCAACATCCTGGAGACGTTCCCGCGCGACGAGCTGTTCCAGATCTCCGACGACCAGCTGTTCGAGACGGCCATGGGCATCCTGCGGCTGGAGGAACGCCGCCGGGTGCGCCTGTTCATGTGGCACGACAACTACGGCCGCTTCGTCTCCTGCCTGGTCTATGTGCCCCGCGACCGTTACACCACCACCGTGCGCCGTCGCATCGAGGTGGTGCTCCACGACAGCTTCCCGGGGGCGAGCTTCGACTTCCAGGTCTGGCTGTCGGAGTCGGTGCTGGCCCGGCTGCACTTCATCATCCGGGTGCCGCCGGGGCAGATGCCCTCCTACGACGCCAGGGAGCTGGAGGCCAAGCTGGCCACGGTGACCCGCTCCTGGTCCGACGAGCTGCACGCCCTGCTGCTGGAGCTGCACGGCGAGGAAGAGGGCAACGAGCTGTTCAGCCGTTACGGCGAGGCGTTCCCGGCCGCCTATCTCGACGACTTCCCGGCCCGCAACGCGGTGTACGACATCCGGCGGATGGAGGATCTGGAGGACCGCGGCGGCCTGAACATGAACCTGTACCGGCCGCTGGAGGCGCCGACCGGGACGCTGCGGTTCAAGCTGTTCTGGGCCGACCGGCCGCTGGCGCTGTCGGCCGCGGTGCCGATGCTCGAGGACATGGGGGTCGAGGTCGTCGAGGAGCGGCCCTACGAGATCGACCGGCCCGGTCTCGGCCCGGTCTGGATCCACGACTTCGGCATGACCTACGCCGGCGCCGAGGGTGACCTCGACCTGGGCCGGGTCCGCGACACCTTCCAGGACGCGTTCGCGGCCATCCTGCGCGGCGAGGCCGAGAGCGACGGCTTCAACCGGCTGGTCCTGCGGGCGCGGCTCACCTGGCGGCAGATCGTGGTCCTGCG
>DATHIG010000779.1:0-2856 GCA_035490035.1 Actinomycetes bacterium | reverse complement strand
TCGACCCGGTTGCAGATGGTGGCCAGGATGGTGCAGCCGCGCCCGGTGAGCGACCCGCGGGCCAGCTGGACGACCTCGAGGACCTGCTCGACCGTCCGGTCGCTGCCCCGCACCACCAGCAGCACCGGGCAGCCGAGGTGGTTGGCGGCGTCGGCGTTGAAGTCGAACTCCAGTGCCCGCGACGCCTCGGTGAAGTCGCTCCCCTCGACCAGCAGCAGATCGGTGGTGTCGTCCAGCCGCTTGTAGGCATCGAGGATCCGCTTGAGCAGCTGCTCGTAGCGGCCGCGGTCGCTCATCGCCCGCAGGTCGTCGACCACCGCCCCGTACGACTCCTCATAGGTCTGGGGCAGCCGGTAGCGGTGGCGGATCAGCTCGATGTCGTTGTCCCGCACCTGGTCGGAGGAGACGATCGGCCGGAAGTACCCCACCCGCCCCAGCGCCGCCAGCGCCTCCATGACCCCGAGGGCCACCGCCGACTTGCCGCTGCCCGGCTCGATCGCGGTCAGGTAGAGGTTGCGGTCCATGGCGTCACCCTATCCTGTCAGAGATGGTCGAAATCGGCGGAAGGACGCCCTGCGAGGATGGCATAGCCGGGGCCGCGGTCGAAGAACGGCTCGTGGCCGGTGCGGGCGGCCCGCAGCGATGACCGCAGCGCGTCGGAGGCGGGGCGGTCGACGACCGGGTCGTCGGGGGTGCCGGCGACCACCACGCCGTAGTCGTCGCGGGCGCCTTCGACGCTCACCTTGCCCCAGCGCAGGTCGCGGGCGACCTGGTCGTAGGGGCGGTCGAGGGGGTCGCCCCAGCCGCCGCCCCCGGTGGTGCGGATGCGGATGACCTCGCCGGCCCGGACCGGCTCGGCGTCGGCCAGCGCGTCCACTGTCCGCTGGTTCGGTCCGCCCGGGTCGATGACCACACCGAACGGCCGCCCGGCGCGGCCGCCGCTGACCCCCCAGCAGGCCAGCAGCGAGCGGTCGGCGATCGACATGAAATGGGCGTCGCGGAGCATGCGGATGTGCTTCTCGTAGCCCAGCCCGCCGCGGTGGCGGCCAGGGCCGCCGGAGTCGACCGCCAGCCCCAGCCGCTCGACCAGGAACGGCCAGCGCGACTCGGCGAACTCGACCGGGATGTTGCGGGAGTCGGGGACCACGTGGACGGTGTCCTCGCCGTCGGCGTAGTGGCGGCCGCCCGACCCGCCGCCCAGCACCTCGCGCATCAGGTAGGGCCGGCCGGCGGCGTCGCTGCCGTAGACCCCGGTGTAGCGGATGGTCTCCTGGTCGGCCGGCATCCGGCCGTCCACCGCCTTGGCCAGGACCCCGGCGAGCACGCCCAGCAGCCGCAGGATGACGAAGGTGCGGGCGTTGGTCGGGGCCGGGAAGATCGGGGTGAGCAGCGTCCCCTTGGGCGGGAAGCGCAGCTCCAGCAGGGGCACGACCCCTTCGTTGACGTCCAGCTCGGCCGCGCGCTCCGGCGTCTCGGCCAGGTTGCGCAGGATCGGGGCCAGCCATTTCTTGAGGAAGTTGCCGTCGGCGGCGTCGCCGCAGTGGTTGATCGGGCCCTTGGCCTGCGGTGAGGTGCCGCTGAAGTCGAGGATCAGCCGGCCGCCGTCGTCCGGGGTCTTGGTCAGGGTGATGCGCTGGGCGTGCAGCCGCGGCGGGTCGACGCCGTCGTGCTCGGCGTAGTCCTCCCACACCCAGGTGCCGTCGGGGATCCGGGCCAGGATCTCGCGGCGGAACGCCTCGGTGGTCTTGTCGACGATGACGTCGAAGCAGGCCTCAACGGTTGCCCGGCCGTAGCGGTCGAACAGCTCGGCGAGCCGGCGCGCACCCATCAGGCATGCCGAGCATTCGGCGTCCAGGTCGGCGGCCAGCGAGTCGGGCATGCGCGAGTTGCGGGTCATGATGGTCAGGGCGGCCCGGTTGGGCACGCCGGCGTCCCAGAGCCGGATCGGCGGGACCATCAGGCCTTCCTCGAACACGCTGGTGGCGTTGGACGGCATCGAGCCGGGAACGGCGCCCCCGATGTCGTCGTGGTGCCCGAAGGCCTGCACGAACGCGACCACCTGGCCGCCGGAGAAGACCGGGACGGTGACGCACAGGTCGGGCAGGTGGCCGATGCCGCCCTCGGAGAGGTAGACGTCGTTGTGGAAGAACACGTCGCCCGGCCGCATCGTGTCCAGCGGGAAGTCGCGAGCCACCGGGTGGACCAGGGCCGAGTAGGACCGCCCGGTGAGCTTGCGCAGGCGGGCGTCGTGGATGCCGGCACGGAAGTCGTGGGCGTCGCGGATCATCGGCGACCTGGCGGTGCGGCCGATCGCGGTCTCGACCTCCCGTTCGATCGAGGCCAGCGTCCCCGCGACGATCTCGCAGGTGACCGGGTCGACCCCGAGGCCGCTCACCGGGACACCACCAGGTTGCCGAACCGGTCGACCTTGGCCCGGAATCCCGGGTGGAGCGGCACCGTTGCGCCGTACTCCTCCACCACCGCCGGGCCGTCCAGCACGTCGCCTGGGCACAGATCGGCACGCCGATAGATCGCTGTGTCGATAAATCCCTTTGTCGCGTCGAAGCAGGCGGGGCGGGTGCCGGTCATGGCCCGCCCGGGGCCTGGCGCTCCGTCAGGCAGGCGCCCTGGCCCTCCGTCAGGCAGGCGCCCTGGGGCTCCGCCAGCCAGGCGTCCGCCGTCGCCAGGGGCGAGCTCGGCCAGGACCGGGCGGCGGATGGGGCCGACCCCGGTGACGCGCAGGTTGACCCACTCGACCTGCTGGGCGGGGTCGTCGCGGAAGCAGTAGCCATACAGCTGCTGGTGGGCGTCGTGGAAGGCGGCGACGGTGGCCTCGGCCAGGGGCAGGTCGACGGT
>DATHIG010000778.1:0-4124 GCA_035490035.1 Actinomycetes bacterium | reverse complement strand
GGACGTAGACCCGCAGGATCCGCTCCAGGTGGCCACGGCCAACGATCAGCAACCGGTCCAGGCACTCGGCGCGGACCGTCGGCACCCAGCGCTCGGCGTACGCGTTCGCCCTGAGCGCCTGCACCGGCGTCAAGACCACCTCGCCACCGTCCGAGCGGAACCCGTGGTCGAAGCTGCCGGAGAACGTCGCGTCCCGATCGTGCAGCACCAAGCGGGCCCGTCGGCCCTGTTCGCCCAGCACCAGCAGCAGGTTGCGGGCCTGCTGGGTGACCCACGGCCGTCCGGGTTGGCGGTGACGCCGGCCAGGTGCACCCGGCGGGTGTCCAGTTCGATGAACAACAGCACCTACAGCCGCCGCAGCAAGACCGTGTCGACGGCAAAGCAGGTCGCAGGCGACGATCCCGGCGGCCTGCTGGCGCAGGAACGCCCGCCACGTGGTGGCCGCCGCCCGCCGTGGAACGAGGTCCAGCCCACGGCGGCGCAGCGTGGTCCGGATCACCGTCGCCCAGAGGCGAACACCAAGGTGGAGCAGCTCGCCCTGGATGGGCTGGTCGCCCCAGCGCGGGTCTCCCTGGCCAGACGGACGATCAGCTGCTGCAGCTCCTGGTCCAGTGGCGGTCGCCCTGTCCCGCGGTGCAGGTAGGTCCAACTGCCGACGACCAGCCGCCGATGCCAGCGCAGCAGCGTCTGGGCGTGACGAACCAGCACGACCAACAGGGCCTGGGGTGCACCCGGCTGACCGCGGCGAGCAGGGCACGGTCGCCGGGCCCGAGTTTGGGTCGTGGGCGCTGGCGGCGGAGCACGGCGAGCTGATGCCGCAAGACGAGGATCTCAAGATCGTTGGCAGCGTCACCGCGAGCGAGCAGCGCGAGCAGCTGGATGGAGCGGCACAGCGTCAGGTAGGCGAGTTTGGACAGCACCAAGGACGGCCTCCGAGGGGTCGACAGAGGGCTCAGTGTCGAGCTGCAGTGTGGCGCGAACCAGCAGCTCAGAGGCCACGTCCGACTTTGCGCACCCTTCACGCTCCCCGGGTCGTCCCAAGGGAAGCCTGCGTGGCCCTGCACCTCGCCATCCAGCCGTCAAAGCCCCTGTCCGACCAGCCCCAGCACCCAGCAGGATCAGACCATCGGCTTAAAAGCGAAGCTCAGAGACCGCCGCGCCGCGCATGACGCTGACCCGGGCCCGGTTATCGAGCCCGCCTCGCGGGGAAGGAGTCCAGCGCCGTTGGGAGGAGGTGTTGGCCATGCGGGACATCCGGTCCACGAACCCTCCCGTTGTCCGGGTCAGCGCCCGGGCGAAGGCCGAGCTGCGACCGGCCGAGGTGCTGGTCTTCGACTGGGTCCGGCTGGCGATGTGTTGCGCGGTCGCGGGCGAGGTCAGCCTGCGCTGCACGACCGGTCGGGAGGCGCAAGGTTCGCCGGCGTTCGTGCGGCTCCGGACGGAGGATGGCGGGTCGCTGGTGTTCGCTCACCGGCGTGTCCACCCGTTGCTGGTCGGGCACCGCGTCGAGGTCGACTGCCGGCGCCGCCTCGGCGTGCGCTCGTTCAGCTCTTCCCTGCCACCTGACCTCGGGCTGCGATCCTCGTTCGGTCGCGCGGCCAGCCCGTTACCTGACGACCGCCGTGACCAGCTGGCGACGCCATCATCAGGGCCGGACCAGCGGCAGACAGGAGGACCGCCGTGACTGCCACCGCCACCCCCGGACGCTGGACCCCGCGCAGGATCGCCGTATGGTCGGCTGTCGCCCTGCTGGGTGCGGTCGCCTGGGGCGTCCTGGCCCTGGCCAGGGGCGAGTCGGTCAACGCGGTCTGGCTGATCGTGGCCGCCCTGTGCTCGTACGCGATCGCCTACCGGTTCTACGCCCGCTTCATCGCCAACCGGGTGCTCGGGGTCGACGATCAGCGGGCAACCCCGGCCGAACGGCTCGACAACGACGTCGACTTCCAGCCCACCGACCGGCGGGTGCTGTTCGGCCACCACTTCGCCGCCATCGCCGGGGCCGGGCCGCTGGTCGGGCCCGTCCTGGCCGCCCAGATGGGCTATCTGCCGGGGACGATGTGGATCATCTTCGGGGTGATCTTCGCCGGCGCCGTCCAGGACATGGTGATCCTGTTCTTCTCGATGCGCCGGGACGGCAAGAGCCTTGGGCAGATGGCCCGTGAGGAGATCGGCCCGCTCGGCGGCGCGGCCGCCCTGCTGGCGGTGTTCGCGATCATGATCATCCTGCTCGCCGTCCTTGCCCTGGTGGTGGTCAACGCCCTGGCCGATTCCCCGTGGGGCACCTTCTCGCTGGCCATGACCATCCCGATCGCCCTGTTCATGGGCTTCTACCTGCGGACCCTCCGGCCGGGACGGGTCCTGGAGACCAGCGCCATCGGGGTCAGCCTGCTGCTGGCCGCCATCGTCCTCGGCGGGGTCATCGACCACTCGAGCCTGGCCCCGGCGTTCACCCTGTCACCCAAGACGCTGGTGGCCTGCCTGGTGATCTACGGGTTCGCGGCTTCGGTGCTGCCGGTGTGGATGCTGCTGGCACCGCGGGACTACCTGTCGACCTTCATGAAGGTGGGCACCATCGGCCTGCTCGCGGTCGGCATCCTGTTGACCCTCCCGGTGCTGGAGAACCAGGCGGTGACCAAGTTCGCCAGCAGCGGCAAGGGCCCGGTGTTCGCCGGCCCGCTGTTCCCGTTCGTGTTCATCATCATCGCCTGCGGCGCCCTGTCCGGCTTCCATGCGCTGATCGCTTCGGGCACCACCCCCAAGCTGATCGAGAAGGAGTCCCAGGTCCGCATGGTCGGCTACGGCGCCATGCTGACCGAGTCGTTCGTGGCCGTCATGGCCATGATCGCCGCGTCCATCCTCGACCAGGGGCTGTACTTCGCGATGAACTCGCCGCCCGGGGTGGTCGGGGCCACCGTCCAATCGGCCTCGCAGGCGGTCACCAACCTCGGCTTCACCATCACCCCCGACCAGCTCCAGGCCGCCGCCCAGCAGGTCGAGGAGCAGACCCTGATCGCCCGCACCGGCGGCGCCCCCACCCTGGCCGTCGGCATGTCGACCATCTT
Source organism: Actinomycetes bacterium (assembly GCA_035490035.1). Taxonomy (GTDB): domain Bacteria; phylum Actinomycetota; class CALGFH01; order CALGFH01; family CALGFH01; genus CALGFH01. The sequence goes on along the minus strand of DATHIG010000778.1, from coordinate 1,062 downwards.
CTCAGGGGCGTTCGGCGGGGACGCGCTCAAGGCGTTCTGGTACCACTTCGCGATCATGTTCGAGGCCCTGTTCATCCTGACCACGGTCGACGCCGGCACCCGGGTCGGCCGCTTCATGCTCCAGGACACCCTCGGCAACATCTGGAAGCCGATGAGCCGGCCCTCCTGGCGACCCGGCGTCTATCTGACCAGCGCGATCGTGGTCGGGGCCTGGGGCTACTTCCTCTACTCCGGGGTCAGCGACCCCCTCGGCGGCATCAACCAGCTGTTCCCCCTGTTCGGGATCGCCAACCAGCTGCTGGCCGCGGTCGCGCTCACCGTGGCCACCACCATCCTGATCAAGTCCGGCCGGCTGCGCTGGGCCTGGGTCACGGCCGTCCCCCTGGCCTGGGACGTTGCTGTCACCCTGACCGCCAGCTGGTACAAGATCTTCTCCAGCGACCCGCTGATCGGCTTCTTCGCCCAGCGGAGCAAGTATCAGGACGCCCTCGACACCGGCAAGGTCCTCCCGCCGGCCAAATCGCTGGACGACGTCAGCCAGATCGTCACCAACTCGACCGTCGACGGCGTGCTCTCGATCCTGTTCGCGGCCCTGATCATCGTGGTCATCGCCGACGCCGCTCGGATCTGGTTCCAGACCCTGACCGGCCGCCGCGAGCCCATCCTGGCCGAGACACCGGCCGAGCCGTCCAACCTGTGGGCCCCCTCCGGCCTGTTCCCCACCGCCGAGGACCGCGCCCGCCAGGCCGAGCAGCGGGCCGAGCCGGTCGGGGGAAGCGGCGACCGCTCCGGAGGTGACGGGTGATGGCCCGGGTCGGGCCGGCCGCCGGCCGGGTGCTGTGGTATCTCCGGGAGGTGCTGGGCGAGAACGCCTACGAGCACTACCTCGCGCACCAGCGCCGGGACCACCCGGACGATGAGCTCCTGTCCCGCCGCGAGTTCGAGCGGCGACGCATGGACGAACTAGACGACCATCCCAGGACCCGCTGCTGCTAGCGGGTGACGCCCTCGTGAGGCCCTCCTAAAGCAGCTGGATCGAGTACCCATCCGGCTGACCCACTT
>DATHIG010000777.1:0-2671 GCA_035490035.1 Actinomycetes bacterium | reverse complement strand
GTCAAGGACGCCTACCGGCTCCCGCCCGCCAGCGAGGCCCAGCTGGCCAGCATCGACCAGACGCTGCGCTCGCTGGAGCTGGAGCGGGGCGAGCGGATCAAAGCTGGGCACGCCGACAGCGCCCCCACCCCGCCGGCGCACCGGGCTGCCGGCGAGGATGCCCCTGCCGGCGTGCCGCTCCGCAGGCGGCGCACCCCCGGAGCCCGCTGGATGGCAGGACGACGGGCGCGCCCATCCCGTGACTCCAACCAGCGTTCACGGGCAGCCACCCGGACCGGCTGATGCCCGGTCACCGACACCCATGGGCCTCACATCGCCGAGGGTGCGATGGGGCGCTCGGGGAGGGCTTCTTCCTGGCCGCACAGCGTGACATCGTCGCGCCCATGACGCCACCGCGCCCGCCCGGGCCGGACCAGCCGGCCCGGCGGCATCGCCAGGGCCCGTGGCGCGGCGTGATCTCGGCGGCCTCGGCACCGTGGACGCCGCCCTGACGGCCCTCCTCACCGGCTTCGGCGCGAGCAGCAGCCAGGCCCTTGCCGCGGACCTGGTCTGGCGCGCTGGATCGTTCGTCCCACAGGTGCTGCTCGGTGCCCTGACGTTCCTCTGGTGGCGGGTGACGGCCGCCAAGCGCAGGGCGCGGGTCGCCGCCGGCAACGCTGGCGGCGAGCCCCGACGGCCAGGTCGGGGGTGAGGTCGGCGAGCGAGCCGGCCCCGCCAGGTGACCGAGGGTCGTCCCCGGTCACCGAGAGCGATAGCATCGCCGCGTGACTGAGCCCCCCCGACCCGCCATCCCGCTGGACCGCCTGGATGCGGTCGTGTTCGACACCGATGGCGTCCTCACCGACACCGCCAGCGTGCACGCGGCCGCCTGGAAACGGCTGTTCGACGAGTACCTGGCCCAGCGGGCGACGCGCCTGGGCGAGCCGTTCCGGCCCTTCGAGGAGGCCGACTACCTCCGCCACGTCGACGGGCGGACGCGCTACGACGGCGTCGCCGGCTTCCTCGCCTCCCGGAACATCAGCCTGCCCTGGGGCGACCCGAGCGACCCGCCGGATCGCGAGACGGTGTGCGGGCTCGGCAACGCCAAGGACCGCTTCTTCGTCGCCCACCTCCGCGACCATGGCGCGCGTGCCTTCCCCAGCTCGGCCGACTTCGTGCGCCGGCTGCGCGCCGCCGGGCTGCCGACCGCGGTCGTGTCGGCCAGCCGCAACATGGTCGCCGTGCTGGAGGCGGCCGGGCTGCGCGACCTGTTCGACGCCGAGGTCGACGGGGTCGAGGCCGACCGCCTTGGGCTGGCCGGCAAGCCCGACCCGGCGCTGTTCCTGGAGGCGGCCAGGCGGCTGGGGGTGGCGCCGGCCCGGGCCGCGGTGGTCGAGGACGCCCTGGCCGGCGTGGAGGCCGGCCGCCGTGGCGGGTTCGGGCTGGTGGTGGGAGTGGACCGCGGCGGCCAGGCCGCCGCCCTGGCCGAGCGGGGCGCCGACCTGGTGGTCGACGACCTGGGAGCGCTCGACGTCGAGGGCGGGGCTGTCCGGCAGGGTGGCCGGTGAACCCCTGGACACTGGCCTATGACGGCTTCGACCCTTCGCGTGAGCGGCTGCGGGAGGCGCTGTGCACGCTCGGCAACGGCTACTTCGCCACCCGCGGGGCCGCCCCCGAGGCGGCGGCCGGTGCCGTCCACTACCCGGGGACCTATGTCGCCGGCTGCTACGACCGGCTGGTCAGCCAGGTCGCCGGTCGCCAGGTAGAGAACGAGGACCTGGTCAACGTGCCCAACTGGCTGCCCCTGACCTTTCGGCCGGAGGGCGGCCAGTGGCTGAATCTGGACGAGCTGGAGGTGCTCGACTACCGGCAGGAGCTCGACCTGCGTCGCGGGATGCTGCTGAGGGTGCTGCGGACCCGCGACAACCAGGCTCGGGTGACGCGGGTCACCCAGCGTCGCTTCGTCTCCATGGCCGACCCGCACCTGGCCGGCCTGGAGACGACGCTGGTCCCCGAGAACTGGTCGGGGGGCCTGGAGGTCCGCTCCGCGCTGGACGGCCGGGTGACCAACGCCGGCGTCGAGCGCTACCGCGGGCTCGACGGTCGCCACCTGGTGCCGGTCGAGGTCGGGCAGGCCGGCGACGAGGTGGTCTGGCTGCAGGTGGAGACGAGGAGCTCCCGGGTGCGGATCGCGCTGGCGGCCCGCACCCGGGCGGGCCGTGACGGCCAGGCGGTCGCCGTCGAGCGGCGGACCGCGCAGGAGCCCGGCTTTGCCGCCCATGACCTCACCGTCGACCTGCGCGAAGGCGAGCCGGTCACCGTCGAGAAGGTGGTGGCGTTGTTCACCTCCAGGGACCGGGGCATCGCGGAGGCCGGCGACGCCGCCCGCAGGCGGGTGCTCCGGCTGCCCGACGGGTTCGACGAGCTGCTGGAGCGCCACGTGCTGGCCTGGGACCAGCTGTGGCGGCGATGCCGCATCGAGCTGGACGGCGACGGCGACCAGGAGGTGGCCCGCACCCTCAACCTGCACGTGTTCCACCTGCTCCAGACCGTGTCCGAGCACACCATCGACCTCGACGTCGGGGTGCCCGCCCGGGGGTTGCACGGCGAGGCCTATCGAGGGCATATCTTCTGGGACGAGCTGTTCATCTTCCCGTTCCTGAACCTCCGGTTCCCGGAGCTGACCCGGGCC
>DATHIG010000776.1:0-2806 GCA_035490035.1 Actinomycetes bacterium | reverse complement strand
GAGCTGCTGCTGGAACGCGAGACCCTCGACGGCACCGACGTCGACGAGATCCTGGGCCGCATCCCCGGGTTCCGCCAGCCCGTCGGCGCCACCGGCCACACCGCCACCACCATGGCCGCCGAGGAGGCGGCTGGGCGCGCGCCCAGCACGCCCGGGGCCGCTGGAGCGGCGAGCCCCGGCCCCTGACCGCGGGTTCGCCTGATGGTGCTCACGCCGCCGGGCGGCGGGCGCTGACCAGCACGATCCGGGAGCGGCCGAGGGCACGCCGGCTGGCCGCGACCTCGGCGAAGCCGGCGCGCTCCGCCTCGGCGGCCAGCCGCTCGGCCTGCTCCCAGGTGAGGGCGTGATGCCGGAACCAGCCGCGGGGGCGGGCCAGGCGTTCGGCGAGCAACAGCCGGCCGCCCGGTTCGAGGACGCGGTGCAGCTCGGCCAACCCGGCTTCGCGGTCAGTCCAGTGGTGGACGGAGGCGACCGCCCACGCGACCGTCGCCGCGCCATCCTCGAGCGGGAGGCGTTCGGCGGTACCGTCGACAACGGTGACCGCGTCCCGCAGCCGGGCAGGTGTGAGCCGTCGTGCCAGGCGCCGCATCTGCGCCGAAGGATCCACCCCGACGGCGTCGGCACCCCGCCCGGCCGCCTCCCGCAGGAACCGCCCCGGCCCGCACCCGACATCCAGCACCCGATCCCCCGGCCCCACCCCAGCCAGGTCGGCAACCAACCGGGCACCGCGCCCCCGCCCAACCGCCATCGCCAGCCCGCCAACCAACCCGAGCACGCCCTCGAACTCGCGCCCGCCCCGTTCCGACACCCCCGCTCCCGCCATGCCTGGCCTCCTGACCTGGAGCCTCCTGTGGACAGCCGCGAGAGCACCACCCGTCCGTCCGCTACGCTCCCCCTCCGGGGGCCCGAGCAGCCGGGGGCCTGGTAGCCGGGCGCCCAGTGACCGTCGGTCGGTAGTATAGTGACTGACGGTCAGTCGTCAACCGTGCTAAGCTCCGGCCGTGGCCATCGCATCCGCTCCCTCGCCCCGGCGGCAGCCGCCTGACGTGCGGCGTGAGCAGATCCTCGACGCGGCCGAGCGGGTGCTGGTCGAGCGGGGGCTGGCCGCGGCCACCATGGCCGACGTCGCCGAGGCGGCGTCGGTGGCCAAGGGCACGGTGTACCTGTACTTCGAGTCCAAGGCCGAGCTGCTCGCCGGGCTGCGCGCCCGCTATTTCGAACGCTTCGCCGCGATGCTCGGCGACCCGCCACGGGCGGGCGGGCCGGGTCCAGCCCTGGCCGCTCGGGTCGAGCGGCTGGTGGCCGCCTCCTACGACTTCGCGCTGGCCAACCACGAGCTCCACCACGTGCTGTTCCACCAGGCCGGCTTCGGCGAGGAGGACGCCTACGCCCGCGCCAGGACCGTGATGGCCGAGCTGGTGGAGGCAGGGCAGGCCGCCGGGACGCTCGACGTGGCCGACCCGGCCCTTGCCACCGACTTCCTCCTGCACGGACTGCACGGCGTCCTGGTCACCGCGACCCACCGGCCGCGGTCGCAGCGGCGGCGGCTGATCGCAGGCGTCACCGAGCTGATCTGCCGCGGCCTCGGGGTCGAGGGGCCTGGCGGGACCAGGAGGCCACGTGGGGCGGGAGCGGGACCGACGGGTCGAGCAGGGGGTCGGGCTCGGGGGAGCCGGGGCTGAGGGCGAGAGGAAGGACCCCGGCCCAGATCGGGAGGACGTAGTCGGGCTCGTCGTCCTTGGGCGGCCCGGTGCGGACCTTGGCCGAGACCTCGGTGAGGGGCAGGGCCAGGACGGCGGTGGCGGCCAGCTCGCGGCGGTCGCCGCCGCGCACCTCGGCGCTGCGCCCGGGGACGATGTGCTCGACCACGGCCCGAAGCGCGGCCTCCTTCTCGTCCGGGTCGCCGACCGACCGGGTGCGGCCCAGCGCCATCACCGAGCGGTAATTCATCGAATGATGGAAGGCCGAACGAGCCAGCACCAGCCCGTCGAGCAGGGTGACGGTGACGCAGACGTCCATGCCCGGCCACAGGCCGATCCGGCTCCCGGTCGACCCGTGCAGGTAGATCGTCTCCCCGACCCGCGCGTAGCCGGTCGGGACGACGTACGGCCGGCCGTCGACCTGGAAGCCGACGTGGCAGATGAAGCCCTCGTCGAGGATGGCGTGCACGGTGGCCCGGTCGTAGGCGGCCCGTTCCGGCAGCCTCCGGGCCCTGGTCCGCTCGGTGGTCTGGTAGCGCGCAACTTCCATGAAATATGCTCCAGTACATAGCTCAATACGCACCAGTACAATAGCATCCGGGTGTCACGGCGAGGAACGCGACCAGGCGCCGGCCGAGCCCGCACGCGCCGCCGCGGATGCCAGCCTGAGGACCTGACGGCTGTGCATCCCGGTCGCGGATTGTCTGGGTGCTGCCGTACGTTGGACTACCGGCAACCCGCCCTTGACCTCTTGGAGCTGCCCGCTGCACTGGTATGGCAACGACCCGCCTCCCGACGGCCTCGCCCTCGGGACCCTGCGCCGCATCGTCGGCCTGATGGGCCCCTACCGGCGCCGGGTGACCGTGGCGTTCGCCCTGGGGGTCGCGATGCTGGCCATCACCTCGTTCATCCCCCTGGTGATCAGGACGATCATCGACGACGGGCTGACCAGGCGCGTGCCCGGGGTGCTGGGGCGCGAGATCGCCCTGCTGGTGGTGCTGGCCCTGGTCCGCTGGGTGGCGGCCGGGCTGCGGCGCAACATCTCGGGCCGGGTCGGCACCGACGTCGAGTACGACCTGCGCAACCGCCTCGCCCGCCACCTGCTG
>DATHIG010000775.1:0-2004 GCA_035490035.1 Actinomycetes bacterium | reverse complement strand
CCAGCACATGTCCCGAGACGATCAGCGGGACACCGAGATAGGCGGCCAGGCCGAGCTCGAGGGTCAACTGGTCGTCGCGGGCGGGCAGATCACGGCGGAGGTCGCGGATCACCAGCGGCTGCCGGGTCACGAGCAGCTGCTGGCACAGCGCGTGGGACAGCGGCGTCTGCCTAGCTGATGCCCATGGCTCGGGTAGGCCAACGCACGCCTTGAGGAACTGGCGGTCCTCATCGACCAGCGACACCACGGCAATCGCCACGTCCAGGACCCGGGCGGCCAGCCGGGCGAGCCGATCGAAGGCCTCCTCGGCAGGGGTGTCGAGCAGGTTGGTCTGGCGCAGGGCGGCCAGCCGACCCGGGTCAGCCAGCATGCTGGTCAGACTGGAGGACATGCTGCCGGATCTCCTTCGCGGCCGGACGCGACTCGCTTGGTCGCAGTTCACCGGGTCTCGACGACGCCCAGGGAACCGGAGCCGGCCTATCGCCTCAAGAAGGGCAAACGCAATCGGCAGTTCTTACTAGAGCTGTGGGCCCGGGCGCTGGTCACCGACTGCTTGTCCCCTACCGATGCTCAGCTGGAGGTCCGGGGAGCCGGAAGCTCGCGGTCGCGCTGGCCCACCGCGAGGTCGCCGTACGGATAGTCGTCCACGGTCGGCGTGCTGGCCTGGTCCAGCCGGGCTGTCTCCTCGGCCGACAGGTGCAGGCCGGCCGCGCCCAGGTTGTCGTCCAGCTGCTCCAGCGTCCGCGCGCCGATGATGACCGAGGTCACCGCCGGGCGGTCGACCAGCCAAGCCAGGGCCACCCGCGCCATCGAGACACCCCGCGTCTCGGCAACCGACCTGACCTCGTCGACCACCCGCCAGGTGCGCTCCTCGGCATTGCGTCGCGCATACGCCTCCATGCCACGCTCAGGGTCCTCGCCCAGACGGGTCGCACCGGTCGGTGCGGTATCGCGCTGGTACTTGCCCGACAGCCAGCCGCCCCCCAGCGGCGACCACGGCAGGATACCGATGTGCTCGTTGACACAGACCTGGGAGAGTTCGAACTCGACGCCCCGCTGCAGCAGGTTGTATTGCGGCTGCAGCGTGACGATCGGTTCAAGGCCGAGGTGCCGGGTCAGCAGCGCGGCCTTCTGCAGCTGCCAGCCGATGAAGTTGCTGACCCCCACATACTGGATCTTGCCCACCCGGACCGCATCGTCAAAGAACCGCAGCGTCTCCTCGATGGGGGTCAACGGGTCCCAGGCGTGCGCCTGGTAGAGGTCGATGGTGTCGACGCCGAGCCGCCGCAGGCTTGCATCCAGTGCCCGGGTCAAGCTGACCCGCGACAGTCCCAGGTCGTTGGGCCCGCTCGCCCTGGCGAAGCGGCCCTTGGTGGCGACCACCACCCGGTCGCGCGTCCCCGACCGGGCCACCAGCCAGCGCCCGATGATCTTCTCCGACTCGCCGTCCGAATAGACGTCGGCGGTGTCGATGAAGTTGCCGCCCTGTTCCAGGAAGCGGTCGAGCTGCTGGTGGGCGACCTGCTCGTCGCTTTCAGTCCCGAACGTCATCGTGCCCAGGCACAACGTGGACACGACCGTGCCGGTGTTCCCCAGCGTCCGGTACTCCATCGATGCTTGCCTCCATCGAGTCAGTCTCTCCCGCGATCCGTAACCGGGTGATCTTGCTGCCGGGAGGCCAGCAGCGTCCAGATACCACCTCACAGCCCGCCTCGAAGGCGAGCAGCTCTGGGTCCCGAGCGACGGGCGCCGCCGCTTGTGGGGACGGCGGCGCCCGGACGGCCTGGGTCAGGTGATGTCGCGGCGGACGACCAGACGGGTGCCGGCCAGCGCCAAGGCCAGGGCGTAGCCGGCCAGCAGCAGCGTCCCGGCCAATCGAGAGAGCTGGCCGCCGCCCGGGTTGGTGAGCGCGGCCGCGGCGGCGCTGGGCAGCCACTTGCCAAGGCCGGGGTCGTTCAGCAGGGTCATGAGCAGGCCTTCGACCACTGCAACCCAGACCAGCAC
>DATHIG010000774.1:0-8602 GCA_035490035.1 Actinomycetes bacterium | reverse complement strand
GCCGCCGCCTCCCCCCAGAGCCAGGTGATCGACGGCCGGGCCGTGCTCGAGGAGCGGGTGGCCCGCCTGGCCACCGGCCACCAGGACGGCCAGGTCCCCCTCCCCGGGTTCTGGGGCGGCTACCGCCTGGTCCACGAGGTGGTGGAGCTCTGGCAGGGCCGGCCCAACCGCCTCCACGACCGCCTCCGCTACCGGCGCGCCGGCGACCGCTGGAGGATCGAGCGGCTCGCCCCCTGACCGACCGCCGTGCCTGGCCGTCGGGATGGACCCGAGATGCCGCCGCAGGCGGCTCCGAGCCGTCACGCCGGCGGCGTCATCCGACACAATGGGGGCAGCTGCATGTCGACTCGCGAGCGACGGAGGTCTGGCCGATGGCATCCCCCGACGGCGTTGAGGTCCACGGACCGGCACGCGAGCGGTACCAGGCCGTCCTGAGCGACGACGCGCTGGGGCTGGTGGCCGAGCTGCAGCGCGAGCTGGGGCCGACCCGGGCGACGCTGCTCGGCAGGCGGGCCGAGCGGCAGGCCGGGTTCGACGCCGGCGAGCTGCCCGACTTCCTGGCCGGGACGGCGTCGGTGCGGGAGGGGGACTGGCGGGTGGCGCCGGTCGGTGGCCAGCTGGCCGACCGGCGGGTCGAGATCACCGGCCCGACCGACCGCAAGATGCTGATCAACGCGCTCAACTCCGGGGCCAGGGTGTTCATGGCCGACTTCGAGGACGCCAACTCCCCGACCTGGGAGAACATGTTCGGTGGCCAGCAGAACCTGGTCGACGCCGTCGATGGCACGATCAGCTTCGAGCGCCCCGACGGCCGCCGGTACCGCCTCGGCGACCAGGTGGCCACCCTGATGCCGAGGCCGCGGGGCTGGCACCTGCCGGAGAAGCACATCGTGGTCGACGGGGTGCGGGCCTCGGCCAGCCTGGTCGACTTCGGCCTGTTCATGTTCCACGCCGCCAGGCGCCTGCTGGAGCGGGGCGAGGGCGTCTACCTGTACCTGCCGAAGCTGGAAAGCCACCTGGAGGCGCGACTGTGGAACGACGCCTTCCAGCTGGCGCAGGACCGGCTCGGCATCTCGCGGGGGACGGTCAAGGCGACGGTGCTGATCGAGACGATCACGGCCGCCTTCGAGATGGACGAGATCCTCTACGAGCTGCGTGACCACTCCGCCGGCCTCAACGCCGGCCGCTGGGACTACATGTTCTCGATCATCAAGAAGTTCCGGAACCGGCCCGAGTTCGTCCTGCCCGACCGCAACCAGGTCACCATGACCGTGCCGTTCATGCGGGCCTACACCCAGCTGCTGGTCAAGACCTGCCACCGCCGGGGCGCGTTCGCCATGGGCGGCATGTCGGCGTTCATCCCCAGCCGCAAGCGGCCCGAGATCAACCAGCAGGCCATCGCCAAGGTGCGCGAGGACAAGCAGCGCGAAGCCGGCGACGGCTTCGACGGGACCTGGGTCGCCCACCCCGACCTGGTCCCGGTGGCCATGGAGGTGTTCGACGCCGTCCTGGGCGACCGGCCCAACCAGATCGACCGGCAGCGCGACGACGTCAAGGTCGGGCAGCGCGAGCTGCTGGACATCGCCTCCACTCCCGGCGAGGTCACCGAGGCGGGCCTGCGCAACGACGTCAACGTCGGCATCCAGTACATCTCCTCGTGGCTGCGCGGCCAGGGCGCCGCGCCGATCTTCAACCTGATGGAGGACGCGGCCACCGCCGAGATCGCCCGTTCCCAGGTCTGGCAGTGGGTGCACAACTCCGTCAAGCTGCAGGAGGGCCGGACGGTCACGGCCGAGGTGGTCCGCCAGACGGCCACCGAGGAGCTGGAGAAGATCCGCGAGCAGGTCGGCGACGAGTTCTTCTACGCCGAGGGCCGGCCCGACCAGTCCAGGGCGCTGTTCGAGCAGGCCGCCCTGGCCGACGAGTTCATCGAGTTCCTCACCATCCCCGCCTACGAGCACCTGGACTGACCCATAAGGAAGAGGGCGGAGATGGACAGGCAAGCGCTCATCCGCCGGCTGGAGTCGATCATCGGTCCCCAGGGGGTGATCACCGAGCGCAACCAGCTGCGCACCTACGAGTGCGACGGGCTGGCCAACTTCCGGGTCATCCCCAGCGTGGTCGTGCTGCCCGAGACGGCCGAGCAGGCCCAGGGGGCGGTCAGGACCTGCCACCAGGCCGGGGTCCCGTTCGTGGCCCGCGGGTCGGGCACCGGTCTTTCCGGCGGGGCCCTGCCGGTGTCGGACGGCGTGCTCATCGTGCTCGCCCGGATGCGCCGCATCCTGGAGGTCGACCTGGACAACCAGCGGGCCCTGGTCGAGCCGGGCGTGCTCAACCTCCAGGTCACCAGGGCGGTGGCCGGTGACGGCTTCTACTACGCACCCGACCCGTCCAGCCAGCAGGTCTGCTCGATCGGCGGCAACGTGGCCGAGAACTCGGGCGGCGCCCACTGCCTCAAATACGGCTTCACCACCAACCACGTCACCGGGCTGGAGGTGGTGCTGCCCGACGGCGAGCTGGTCCACCTGGGGGGAGGCAAGGTGCCCGACCCGCCCGGCTACGACCTGCTCGGCGCCTTCGTCGGGTCGGAGGGCACGCTCGGCATCACCACCAAGGTCACCCTGCGCCTGCTGCGCAAGCCCGAGGCGGTCCGCACCCTGATGGCCGCCTTCGACGGCACCGACCAGGCCGGCGACGCCGTGTCCAGCATCATCGGGGCCGGCATCGTCCCGGCCGCCATCGAGATGATGGACGCCCTGGCCATGGAGGCGGCCGAGGCCGCCGTCCACGTCCACTATCCGGAGGGGGCCGGCGCGGTCCTGATCGTCGAGCTGGACGGCCCCCAAGCCGAGGTCGAGCACCAGTTCGACGAGGTCGAGCGGCTGTGCCGCGAAGCCGGCTCGACCACCATCCAGATCGCCGAGGACGACGACCAGCGGGCCCTGTTCTGGAAGGGCCGCAAGTCGGCGTTTGCCGCCGTCGGGAGGATCAGCCCCGACTACTACGTCCAGGACGGCGTCATCCCCCGCACCGCCCTGCCCGAGGTGCTGCGCCGCATCAGCCAGCTGGCCGACGAGCGCGGGCTGCGGGTGGCCAACGTGTTCCACGCCGGCGACGGCAACCTGCACCCGCTGGTGCTGTTCGACGGCGAGGTCGAGGGCCAGGAACAGCGGGCCGAGGAGCTGGCCGCCGAGATCCTCTACACCTGCCTCGACCATGGCGGCTCGATCACCGGCGAGCACGGGGTCGGCTTCGACAAGAAGCAGTACCTGCCCAAGCAGTTCAGCGCCGAGGACCTGGACGCCATGCAGCTGGTGCGCTGCGCCTTCGACCCGGAGGGGCGCAGCAACCCCGGCAAGGTGTTCCCGACCCCGCGCTTGTGCGGCGAGCGGCCGGGCCCGCGACGGGCCCACCCCGCGGAGCAGGCCGGGCTGGCGGAGGTGTTCTGAGCGGTGGGGGTCAAGGACCTGGAGCGGGAGGGCCTGGTCCGGCCGGCCGACGGGGCCTTCGAGGTCGACGGCGTCCCAGCCGGCCTGGTCGCCCGGCCAGGCTCGGTCGAGGAGGCCAGCCAGCTGCTGCGGGCCGCCGCCCAGGACGGCCTCGCTGTCGCCTTCCGGGGTGGCGGCAGCAAGCTCGGGCTCGGCAACCCGCCGGAGCGGGTCGACCTGCTGGTGTCGACCGCCGGGCTGGACCAGCTGCTGGAGCACGCCGCCGGCGATCTGGTCGTCCGGGTCCAGGCCGGCGCCCGCCTGGCCGACCTTCAGGCCGCCCTGGCCCCGGCCGGGCAGTGGCTGGCCCTCGACCCCCCCGAGCCGCAGGCGACGGTTGGCGGGGTGGTCGCGGCCAACTCCTCCGGCCCGCGCCGGCTGCGCTACGGCACCGTCCGCGACCTGATCATCGGCATCACCGTGGTGCTGGCCGACGGCACCGTCGCCCACGCGGGCGGCAAGGTGGTCAAGAACGTCGCCGGCTACGACCTGGCCAAGCTGTTCTGCGGCTCGCTGGGCACGCTCGGCATGATCGCCGAGGCCACCTTCCGCCTGCATCCGGTGCCGGCGGCCGTGGCCGTGGTGACCCTCCAGGTGGAGCTGCCCGAGCAGGCTGGTGAGGCCGTGCGGCTGCTGCACCGCTCCCCGCTTGAGCCGAGCGCCATCGAGCTGACCTGGCCCGACCAGCAGCTCCCGGGCCGCCTCACGGTGCTGTTCGAGGGGATCCGGCCGGGGGTGCAGGCCCAGGCGTCGACCGCCGCCGAGCTGCTCGGCCAGGTGGGGGAGGCGGCCGTGCTCGGGCCGGGCGAGACCGACGCCGCCCTGCGCCAGCTCGGCGTCCTCCCGTTCGAGAAGGCTGAGCTGGCGGTCAAGGTCACCTGCCCGCCGGCCGAGCTGCCGGCCGTGCTGGCCGACCTGCGCAAGAGCCTGCTCGGCTGGGGCGGCCAGGTCAGCGCGCACGCCGGGACCGGGGTGCTGTGGGTCGCCGGCGCCGCCCGCGAGGGTGACCTCCGGACCGCCGACGAGACCGTCCCGGCGCTGGTCCGGGCGATCGCCGAGGCCAGGGAGCGGCTGGCCGCCCGCGGGGGCAGCCTGGTCGTGGTCAAGGCACCGGTCGCGCTCAAACGGGCGGTCGACGCCTGGGGGCCGGCCGGCGACGCTCTCGGGCTGATGCGCCGGGTCAAGGAGCGGTTCGACCCGGACCGGCGCATGAGCCCGGGCCGGTTCGTGGGAGGAATCTGAGCATGGCGGACAACATCGCCCCGGCCTTCGACGCGTTCCATCCGCCGGAGCAGGAGCTGATCGACGACTGCGTCCACTGCGGCTTCTGCCTGCCGACCTGCCCGACCTATGTGCTCTGGGGCGAGGAGATGGACTCGCCACGAGGCCGCATCTATCTGATGGAGATCGGCCTGCAGGGCGAGACCATGAACGACGAGATGGTGCGCCACTTCGACCAGTGCCTCGGCTGCATGGCCTGCGTCACCGCCTGCCCGTCAGGGGTCCAGTACGGCAAGCTGATCGAGGCCACCCGCCAGCAGGTCGAGCGCCGCTACCCGCGCTCCCGCCGCGACCGCGCCTTCCGGGCGCTGGTCTTCCGGCTGTTCCCCTACCCGCGGCGGCTGCGTCTGCTGCGCGGCCCTCTCCGCCTCTACCAGCGGTCCCGCCTCGGCACCCTGCTGCGCCGGGCCGGGCTGCTGGACCGCCTGCCCGAGCGCATGTCGGCCATGGAGCGGCTGTTGCCGACGCTGGGCCGCATGGAGGCGGTGCCTGCGGTCACCCCGGCGGTCGGGCAGCGGCGGCGCCGGGTCGGGATGCTCACCGGCTGCGTCCAGCGGGTGTTCTTCCCCGAGGTCAACGCGGCAACGGCCAGGGTCCTGGCCGCCGACGGCTGCGAGGTGGTCGCCCCGCCTGGGCAGCGCTGCTGCGGCGCGCTCAGCCTGCACGCCGGCCGCGAGGCCGAGGCGCAGGCGTTCGCCAGGGCGGCCATCGAGACCTTCGAGGCCGCCGGGACCGACCAGGTGGTGGTCAACGCGGCCGGCTGCGGCTCGGCCATGAAGGAGTACGGCCACCTGCTCCGCGACGACCCGGAGCTCGCCGACCGGGCCGCCGCCTTCTCGGCGAAGGTCCGCGACCTGTCCGAGCTGCTGGTCGAGCTCGGCCCGGTGGCCCAGCGGCACCCGCTGCCCATCACGGTGGCCTGGCACGACGCCTGCCACCTCGGCCACGCCCAGGGCATCCGCGCCCAGCCCCGCAAGGCCCTCGCCGCCATCCCCGGCCTGGAGGTGCGCGAGATCGGCGAGGCCGAGATCTGCTGCGGCTCGGCCGGCATCTACAACCTGGTCGAGCCGGAGCCGGCCACCGAGCTGGGCGACCGCAAGGCGGCCAGCGTGCTCGCCACCGGGGCCGAGCTGCTGGTCACCTCCAACCCCGGCTGCCTGATGCAGATCCGGACCGCCCTTGAGCGGCGCGGCGAGCGCCTGGCCATGGCCCACGTGGCCGAGGTCCTCGACGCCGCCGTCCAGGGCGCCGGCCCGAGGTCGCTCCTGGACCGCCGCTAGCGCAGCCGGCGGCTGCCCCGACGAGCGAGGCGGCGGATCGCCGTCATGGCGTCAGCTCCTCAGCATGTCGTTGGCCGGCCGCAGCCGTTTCAGGAGCACGACGAAGGTGAACGTGTCCCAGCCGCCCGGTCCGCCGCCTCGGTCGTAGTGGGTCCGTGGCGTGATCCCGACCGCCTCCCACCCGTCCTCGCCGAGCCGGTTCAGCTCGGCCAGGAAGGTGCCCATGGACCGGTCCTCGGTCTGGTCGCCCCATTCCTGCACGTATTCACGGATCGCGTACTCCCACATGCCAGCTAGCCTCGACCGAGCGAGCCGGCCCGGTCAACTCGGCCCCGGACAAGCCGGCGCCCAGCCCCCCCGGGACGGGCTGGGCGCCGGGTCGGGAGGATCGGCGGTCTGGGTCGAGTGGCGCTAGCTCGCGGCCCGGCGGCGCAGGGCGAAGGCGCTCACGCCGATCCCACCGAGGAACGCGGCGATCACCGCGGTTGCCAGGGCGAAGGCGGTGACGCCGCCGCCTGGGCCTCCGGCGCCCGCGGCCGGGGCCGCCGGGGGCGGGGCGGCGGCCTGGGCGGTCGGGTCGTCGGTGTCGCGCCCCAGCACCACCAGCACGCCCCGCATCCTGGCCGGGTGCACGGTGCACCGGTAGCTGTAGCTGCCTGGCTCGTCGGGAGCGGTCAGCTCGGCGCTCGCCCCAGGGGCGATGTTGCCGGTGTCCAGGTCCTTGTCGTCGAGGGTCATGGTGTGGGGGGCCTGGCCGCGGTTGGTGACCGTCACCTTGCCCCCAGGCGCCACCGAGGCGTCCTTGGGCTCGAAGGCGAAGTCCACCGCGCCGACGTCGACCTCCTTCGCCCCGGCCGACGCCTGCGAGGGCCCGCCGGCCGCCGCCTCGCCGGTGACGGTCACCACCCCCTTCATGGCCGCGGGGTGGACCTCGCAGTGGAAGCGGAAGGTGCCGGCATCGGCAAGGGTGACGCTGGCGTTCCTGCCGGCGAAGCGGCCGCCCTCGGCACCCGGGTCGACGATGCCGGTGTCGAAGGAGCCGTCGTCGGCAGTGAGGGTGTGCGGCTTGCCGCCGACGTTGGCCACCAGCAGCGTGGCGCCGGCGGCGACGGTCAGCTTGGGCGGGTCGAAGCGGAGCTTGTCGCCGATCTGGCCCTCGTCGACCGCCTGGACCCTGACCGCCCGCGCCGGGTCGTCGCCCGGCTCGACGGTCACGGTCCCGTTCATCTTGGCCGGGTTGATGCGGCAGAAGTAGAAGTAGGTGCCCGGCACGCTGAGGGTGACCTCGGCGCTGCCGCCCGGATCGATCGGCCTGGTGTCGAAGGTGCCGCCCCGGTCGGTGGCCGTGTGCGGCCGCTGGCCGGTGTTGGACCAGCTCACGGTCGTGCCGGCTGCGACGGTGAGCGTCCGGGGGGCGAAGTCGAAGTCGACGATCTTCGCCTCCTCGGAGCTCGCCTGGGCGGTGGCCGAGGCGGCCGGGGCGGCGAGCAGGACGAGGCCGGTCAGGGCGAGCAGGGGCAGCAGGCGGAGCGCACGCATGGTCGGCTACCTCGCGGTGATGTAGTCGGCCACGGTGGTGGCCCAGATGGCGGCGAAGGTCAGGAACAGGCCACTGCCGATCCACGGCAGGTAGCGGCCGCCGGCCGGCCACAGCTTGAGCACGGTGTACTTGGCCGCGAGCAGGCCGAACACCAGGCTGCCGAAGACCGAGTGGAGCAGCACGCGGGTCGGGGAGGTTGGTCCGGCCGGTCCGGCCAGGCAGGTGAGCGCGACCACCACGGCCAGGGTGACGGTGAGCTTGCCGTTCAGGCGGTGGGTCCTTGACGCCACCAGGGTGGAGATGGGCGGGACCGTGCTCGCCTCGTAGAAGCGCGCCGCCAGCAGCACCTGCAGCCCGGCGCAGGCGAAGATCACGGAGGTGAGCAGCACCTTCCAGAGCAGGAGCTGCCCGCCCGTCAGGTCGTTGAGGAGCTCGACGAGGTCCACGACGCCTCCTGGTCAGCCGGTCACGGCGATCTTGGCGGTCATGCTCGGGTGGATGCTGCAGAAGTAGTCGAAGCCTTCGGTGACGGCCAGGCTGAACTGCCTGCCAGGGTCGAGCACGCCGGAGTCGGTCCCGCCGGAGCGGGCGGTGACGGTGTGCGGGGCGGTGTCGTCGTTGTCGAAGACCACCGTCGTGCCCCTGGCCACGGTGAGCGTCCCCGGGGCGAAGGCCAGCCCGGCCATCTTCACGGTGTTCCCGCCGGTCCCGGCCGCCGGCTGCGCGCCCTCGGCCGCGGTCGGCTCGCCGGCCCGGTCGGCGAGCCGGTCGCGGACCATCACCACCGGGCCGGCCAGCGCCAACCCGATCATCAGGACCACCACCAGCAGCCACACCCGGCTCGGGGCCGGCCGTCCGGCGACCTCGCGCAACGAGCTCCTCCCCTGGCCTCCCGCCACCAATGCAGGCAGCCGTGTATACCAGACCAAGCGGGTGGCCCCAAAGTCACCGGATCGCGCGCTACAGGAGCCCGAGCAGGGCGGCCAGCCCGGCCAGCAGCACCCATACCACCA
>DATHIG010000773.1:0-3297 GCA_035490035.1 Actinomycetes bacterium | reverse complement strand
CACCAACGACCGGAGTCAGTGAGAGGGCGACGCGGTCGACCACCCGCCGGTCGCCACCGGTCGACGCCGATCCGCTGCGACCTGCACGTGCTTGCTCCCGGGTCGCAGCTCCTGGCAAATCCGTTGCATCAGCGCGTTACCTCCTGGTTTCAGCTGCACCCGCTGGTGGTGCCGCACGACTCGCAGACGAAGCACGAACCGGCCGGGCGCATCCGGACCCCGCAGGTCGAGCAGTAGGGCGCGTCGACCGCGGCCGTGCCCGGGGTGAACGCCGGGGCCCTCGACACCGAGGCGGCATCGGCCTGGGTGGAGCTCGGGGCCGCCCCCGGAGGCTGCTGGAGCTCGACCGTTGCCGCGGAAGGCGGCTCGGCGGCCGGTGCCGGGGTCGACTCGGCGGTGCCGTTGACCTCGGCGGTGCGCTCGGCGGTGGTCTTGATCCCCAGCGCCTGCCTCGTCTCCACGTCCAGGTAGTCGATGGCCAGCCGTCGGGCCAGGTAGTCGACCAGGCTCTGGGCGATGCGGACGTCCTTGTCGTCGGTCATGCCGTTGGGCTCGAAGATCATGTTGACGAACTTGGCCACGTAGGCCTCCAGCGGCACCCCGTACTGGAGGCCGAGGCTGATGGCGATGGCGAACGCGTCCATCACGCCCGACATGGTCGAGCCCTGCTTGGAGACCTTGAAGAAGATCTCCCCCAGCCCGTCGTCCGGGTAGGACCCGGCGGTCAGGTAGCCCTCGATGTCCCCGACCCGGAACGAGGTGGTCATGGACGGCCGCTGCTTGGGCAGGCGCCGGCGCACCGGCGCCTGCTCGACCTCGATGACCGCACCGGTGTCGGTGGTCACCTTCCGGTCGGCCGACAGCGGCTGCCCGACCTTGCAGTTGTCCCGGTAGATGGCCAGGGCCTTGAGCCCGAGCTTCCACCCTTCGATGTAGGCCTGCTCCACGTCCTCGACCGTGACCTGTTCGGGCATATTAACTGTCTTGCTAATTGCGCCCGAAAGGAATGGCTGGGCCGCGGCCATCATGCGGATGTGGCCCATGTAGTGGATCGGCGAGTCGCCCATGGCGCAGTCGAACACGTCGTAGTGCTCGGCCCGCAGAGCCGGCGCGCCCTGCACCGAGTTGTTCTCGGCCACGTACTCGGCGATCGCCTGCACGTGCTCGTCGGCGTACCCCAGTGTCCGCAGCGCCCGCGGCACCGTCTGGTTGACGATCGACATCGACCCGCCGCCGACCAGCTTCTTGGTCTTGACCAGCGCCAGGTCGGGCTCGATCCCGGTGGTGTCGCAGTCCATCAGCAAGCCGATGGTGTTGTGGCTCACGAAGCCGCCAGCCACGTAGGTCAGGTTGTCCGGCACCGACAGGTCGTAGGTCGGCTGCAACCCACCATCCTCGTTGGTGGCGACACGCTCAAAGACGTATCCGAGGGCGGCCCCGAGCCGGGGATCGGCCGTCTCGCCGAAGATCTCGGTCGCCAGCGTCCGGCTCACGCCGCCGAATCGACGAAGCGCGAGTTGCACGGAGTTGCGGCGGCGGTGACCGATCGGGGCCAGCTCGCTCCACGCCGGCTGCGGGAGAAAGATACGGTCCCGGTTGCCTGACTGCACCGAGACAACCTCGGCGCAGGCCCGGCTCTTGCGAGCCGAGATGAAACCGACAATGGCATCGAACACCGGCGCGAAGTCGAGGTTACGCACCCGGACCTGGCGGATCGGCTTGGTGCCCCACCCTGATTGCGTCACCCGGGTCGTCGTCGGAATCCCCAACACGAGCAGCACCGTGCGCAGCTCGCCGGCGAAGTGCTCGGAAGCCGTCGACACGCTCGGTACCGACGAGGTGGTGGAGCCGTCGGCCTCGAAGACCCCTCGCAGGAAGGCAGCGTAGATCTCACGGTCGTTGGTCTCAAGGATTGCCGCGGGGACGTGTGGCTCCCAACCCTTGCCGGTGTGCTCCTGGTCGGGCAGATGCTTGGTGAAGCCGCTCGCCTGCCACCACCGGGCAAGCCGGACCGAGTGCAGGGCGACTTCGTGGTAGCCGGTCTGCTGGCTGACCGCCGCCTCGATGCCGAACAACTCCTTGCCGAGGATTCGCAGTCGCTCGACCACATCCAGGTCGGTATCGGCGACACAGAATCGCAAGCCCTTGGCGTGCAGGCTGCCGTCGCCCATGTAGTAGCCCACGAGCTCGGCAAGATCCTCGGTGACGTGATCGGGCACACGCACGCCTCGCTCACCGGTCCAGTAGGCCTGGTCGAGGACCGGTAGCGGCACACGGCGCGGTTCGCCGATCAAGGTGCCGAGCTGCATCGGCACCACGTCGTCGGCCTCGATCTCCGCGAGCTGCCGCCAGACCCAGGCACCGGTCTCGGGCTCGACCACCTTGATGCGATGCCGCAACGTTCCCTGAATCGTGTAGCCCGACCTTGTGACGATCCGGCGGGTCGGCTCCTCGCCGTTGATGAAGAACTTGGTCGCCGGCCGGGGGCCCTCGTCGGTGGCTACAGTGAGATCCAGATCCTGCCACTGCGTACCGCGCGTATCTCCCAGCCCTCCGAGCCGAACGAGACCACGATCAGTCGTGACGAGGGTGTCGGGCGTGAGACACCCGGTCGGGGCGAGCACGCTGGCCTGGGCGTTACGGTAGCCATGCTCCCGACCGAACTCGGTCGCCTCGTCCCAGGCGGAGCGGGCGGCCTCGAGCAGATCGGTCTGAACCAGCCCGGAGTCGATCTGGTCGACCGCGGCCCGGTGCTTGCCCATCACCCGCAGCATCGGCTCGCGGTTCTTCGGGTAGCCGGCGAACGGCCCGGTCACCTGGGCGATGCGGGCGCTGGTCCGGTAGGCGTGCCCGGTCATGAGCGCGGTGATCGACCCGGCCCAGGCCCGCCCCCCGTCGGAGTCGTACGCCTTCCCGAGCGCCATCAGCAGCGCCCCCAGGTTCGCGTACCCCAGCCCGAGCTGCCGGAAGTCCTTGGCGTTCTTGGTGATCCGCTCGGTCGGGTAGGAGGAGTTCCCGACAATGATCTCCTGGGCCAGGAACACGATCTCGACCGCGTGCCGGAACGCGGTGACATCAAATTCCCCATCATTTCCGAGGAACTTCAGCAAATTCAGGCTTGCCAAATTGCAAGCTGAATTATCCAAATGCATGTACTCGCTGCAGTTAGCAACAATAAGTCCCTGAACAATATAGGAATGATTTCTGGGCTCAGCCAGGTTGTAGGTGACCGCGACACCATCGTCTTCACGGCTGATCAAGGTCGCCGTATGCCTCGCACGATACTTCCCCGCAGCA
>DATHIG010000772.1:0-4411 GCA_035490035.1 Actinomycetes bacterium | reverse complement strand
TCGCCAGGGCTCGCCGTCGGTGCGGCCGGCGGCGCGCAGGACGAACGGCAGCTGCTCGGCCTCGACCACCAGGTCGGGGTCGGCGCCCGGGTCGGGGCGCTCGCCGGCGGCGCCGCCGAGCAGCCACTGGCCGGTCCCGAGGCGGAGCAGGATGACGGCGCCCGGGTGGGCTCGGCCCCGCCGCGACAGGCCGCCGGGAACCGTCCGTGCGGCCAGGTCGGCCAGGAAGGCCAGCGTCGGCTCGTCGGCCTCGAAGCGCTCGCCGGCCGCCTCGGCCACGTCGTGCCCGTGCAGCCAGGCGTCGTTGAGCCGCAGCACGCCGAGAGTCCGCACCGAGATCGAGCCCGACACCCACGGGACCCGGCCCCGCCAACCCTCGCCGTCCAGCGCCGCCAGGTGCCAGCGGAACGCGTCGGCGGCCGCCTCCCAGGCCTCCAGCCGGACCTCGGGCGCCTCACCCTGGTGGGCGGCCACCCCGGCGGCGGTCCACTCGTCGATCGAGCCGGCCCCTGCCAGCGGCCCGCGGTGGTCCCGGCCCTGGGCGGCGGCCAGGGCGGCGTCGTCGCCCTCGGCCAGGTGGGCGACCACGTCCGCGACCGACCAGGCAGGGGTGGCGGGCACGTCCAGGTCCCATGCGGCGGCCGGCAGGCCGGTCAGCAGCCGCCCGACCCGGCCGTGGGTTATCTCCAGGCTCTCGACCAGCGCGGCGGTGGTCAGGTCGATCGGTCGTCCCTCCCCATGAACGCCGCCCTGACCCCCCAGACCAGGGCGAGGATGGCCAGCAGCACGGCCGAGTTGAACCAGGCGGGCTGCCCGGTCAGCCAGCCGACGATCGCGAACACGGCCGCCGACAGCGCGAAGCCGACCGATGCGTTGCGGACCCGGGACCGGCTCGGCGGCTTGAAGCTGAACGGGTTGAGCAGTCCGGCCCGGGAGCGGCGGCGCCCGGCCGGAGCCGACCCGGCCACCGGCTCCGCCGGTGTGGCCGCGCGTTCCCGCGCCCGCGAGCGGCGTCCCATGCGCATCGCCTCCCTCTCCGAGCCCGGCCAGCCAGGCGACATCGTACTGTCCCCGACCGCCCGGCGCCGCCGGCCTCCCGGCCGCGCGGACCAGCTAAGCTCGGGCCATGCGCGTCGTCGTGGCCCCCGACAAGTTCGAGGGCAGCCTGAGCGCCGGCCAGGCGGCCGCCGCGATCGAGGCTGGCCTGCACCGGGCCCGCCCGGACGCCGAGGTGGTCCGGCTGCCGCTCGGAGACGGCGGTGCCGGCACCCTCGACGCCCTGGTCGCGGCCGGGTTCGAGCGGGTGCCGGTGCTGGCCACCGGGCCGGCCGGTGAGCCGGTCGAGGCGGCCATCGCCATCGACGGCAAGCGGGCGTTCGTTGAGATGGCCGAGGCGTCGGGCCTCAAGCGCCTGCCAGGGGGCAGACGGGCGCCGCTTGCGGCCAGCACCTACGGCACCGGCGAGCTGGTAAGGGCCGCGCTCGACCGCGGCGCCCGCGAGCTGGTCCTCGGCATCGGCGGCAGCGCCACCACCGACGGCGGCGCCGGGATGGCCGTGGCCCTCGGCGCCCGCCTCCTGGACCGGGCCGGCGCCGAGCTGCCACCCGGCGGCGCCGCCCTGCTCCGGCTGGCCAGGATCGACCCCTCCGGCCTTGACCCGCGCCTGCGGGAGGTGGAGGTCACGGTGGCCTGCGACGTCGACAACCCGCTGGTCGGCCCCGAGGGCGCCGCCCATGTGTACGGCCCGCAGAAGGGCGCCGGCCCGGACGAGGTGGTGCTGCTCGACTCGGCGCTGCGCCGCTACGCGCGGGTGCTGGACGACGACCTCGGCCTCGACCTGGCCGCCATCCCTGGCGCGGGTGCCGCCGGCGGGCTCGGGGCCGGGGCGATCGCCTTCCTCGGCGCCGAGCTGCGCCCCGGCATCGAGCTGGTGCTCGAGCTGGTCGGGTTCGACCAGGCGGTCGCCGGGGCCGACCTGGTCGTCACCGGCGAAGGCAAGCTCGACGCCCAGAGCCTGCGCGGCAAGGCCCCCGTCGGGGTGGCACGGGCGGCCGCCGCCCACGGCGTGCCGGTCGTCGCCCTGGCCGGGGTGGTCGAGGTGGCCGACCGGGAGCTGCGCGCGGCCGGGTTCGAGGAGGCCCACGCGCTGCTCGACCTGGAGCCGGACCCCGAGCGCTCGATCGCCCAGGCCGCCCCGCTGCTGGAGCGCCTGGCCGAGCGGGTCGGCCGGGCCTGGGCGTCCCTACCCTGAACCCATGACCAGACAACCAGAGAGGCTGATGCGACCGTGACCGACGACCTGCCGAGGGCGGCCGGGGCGGTGGTGGCCGCCGGCCGCTCCCTCGACCTGGAGCTGGACGTGCGCGAGTTCCCCGAGGGCACCCGCACCGCCGCCGACGCCGCCAGGGCGATCGGCTGCCAGGTCGACCAGATCGTGAAGTCGCTGGTGTTCGTCGCCGACACCAACCCGGTGCTGGTGCTGACCAGCGGCGGCAACCGGGTCGACGTGGTCAAGGTCGGCAAGCGGCAGGGCGCCAGCGCCGTCCGCAAGGCTGACGCGGCCGAGGTCCGCGCGGCCACCGGCTACGCCATCGGCGGCACCCCGCCGTTCGGCCTCGCCCGCGACCTGCCGGTGCTGATCGACCGCCACCTGACCGGCTTCCAGCTGGTTTGGGCCGCGGCCGGCACCCCCCACCACGTGTTCCCGATCGCCCCCGCCGACCTCGTCCGGGCCACCGGCGGCCAGGTGGCCGACATCACACTTGCAGAGGACGACCCACCCTCGGGGTAGCGGCCGCTATGATGGCGTGGCGTGACCAATGCGAAAGGAGCACGGATGTCCGAGGTGACCCAGGTTGGATCGGTGATCGCGCTCAGCGAGACTGCGGCGACCAAGGTCCGCGACCTGCTGGCCCGCGAGGGTCGGGACGACCTCGCCCTGCGTGTCGCGGTCGAGCCGGGCGGCTGTTCCGGGCTTCGCTACGCATTGTTCTTCGACGATCGCGCCCTCGACGGCGACGTTCGCGGCGAGGTCAACGGCGTGGCCGTGGTGACCGACAAGATGAGCGCTCCATACCTCTCCGGCGCGTCCATCGACTACCTCGACACCCTGGAGAAGTCCGGCTTCACGATCGACAACCCCAACGCCGGCGGCTCCTGCGCCTGCGGCGAGTCGTTCCACTAGCCGGAAGTTACGTGGCCTGATCCGGGTGAATCCGTTGCCGTGTAGGGAGTTGGGGGTAGTTGACGGTCGAGGATGTAGCCAGTAAATGTGTGTGACATGAGGTGCGTGCTGTTGTAGTGTTCCCACATGGGAAAGCGACCAGGCGCCGCCCACATCGCTCGTGTTGTGCGCAAGTACAAGGACCGCGAGTACGTCTCGTTCCTGCTGCGCCGCAGCTACCGGGAGGCCGGCAAGGTCTAGCACGAGACCCTCGCCAACCTCTCCGCCCTCCCCACCCAGGCGATCGAGGCGTTGCGCATGAGCCTGGCGGGACGGCGGCTGGTCGACGCCGAGGAAGGGTTCCAGATCACCCGCTCGGCTCCGCACGGGCATGTCGCCGCGGTCTGGATGATGGCCCGCAAGCTCGGGTTGCCCGCGCTGCTGGGCCCCGCCTGCCCCGAGCGGGACCTGGCCATGGCGCTGGTCGTCGCCCGTGTGTGCGAGCCCGACTCCAAGCTCGCCACCACCCGCTGGTGGGCCGACACCACCCTAGGGGTCGACCTGGGCGTGGCCGAGGCGTCCACCGATCAGGTGTACGCCGCGATGGACTGGCTCGGCGAGCGCCAGGAGCGGATCCAGCGGCGCCTGGCCCGCCGGCACCTGGCGCCCGGTGGGCTGGTCTACTACGACCTGTCGTCGTCGTGGATGGAGGGCCGCTGCTGCCCGCTGGCCGCCCGTGGCTACTCCCGCGACGGCAAGCGTGGGCTGGCCCAGATCGAGTACGGACTGGTGACCGACCCCCAGGGCCGCCCGGTCGCGGTCGAGGTCTTCGCCGGCAACACCGGCGACCCGGCCACCGTTGGCGCCACCGTCGCACGCGTGCGCGACCGGTTCGGCATCGGGCGGATCGTCATGGTCGGAGATCGTGGCATGCTCACCAGCGCCCGCGTCGAGGCGCTCCGTGAGCTTGGCGGGGTGGGCTGGATCACCACCCTGCGCGCCCCCCAGGTCGCCGCCCTTGCCCAGGCCGGGACCATCCAGCCGTCGCTGTTTGACCAGACCAACCTGGCCGAGGTCGCCCACCCCGACTATCCCGGGGAGCGGCTGGTGGTCTGCCGCAATCCGCTGCTGGGCGCCGAGCGGGCCCGCAAGCGCACCGAGCTGCTGGCCGCCACCGCCGCCGAGCTGGACAAGGTCGCCGCCAGCGTCCAGGCCGGCAGGCTGGCTGGGGCAGCCGACATCGGGGTC
>DATHIG010000771.1:0-4280 GCA_035490035.1 Actinomycetes bacterium | reverse complement strand
TCGACCCCCTCCGACTCGGTCAGGTCGCGGAGGGTCCAGCGCCCCATGGCGCCGGCGGCGCCGACAACGACCACCCGCATGGCATCCCCAGACCTTCCATCGGGAGCCACCGCTTTGCCGCCGGCGCTCCCGAACTCTCCGCGCCGCAGGCTTTCAGCCGCTCGCGCCCCTGTGGTAGTGCCCTGCCGTCCAGCGGCCGAGTACGCTGTTGTACGAATCGGCGCAGAAGGGGGTCCCTTGGCCACGAGCGTTGCCGACCTGCTGGCCATCGACGAGCTGCGCCTCGGCCTGGTCGGGGGCAAGGACGGGGTGGACCGGCCGATCCGGTGGGCCCACGTGTCCGAGCTCAAGGACCCGACCCGGTTCCTGCGCGGCGGCGAGGTCCTGCTCACCACCGGGCTCGGCATGCGCGGCGGGCCACAGGGCCAGGCCGCCTACGTCGAGCAGCTGGCACGAGCCGAGCTGGCCGCGCTGGGCCTCGGACTGGGGTTCGCCTTCAAGGCCACGCCGCCGGCCATCGTCGAGGCCGCCGACCGGGCCGGCTTCCCGGTGTTCGAGGTCCCGTTCGAGGTCCCGTTCATCGCCATCACCGAGGCGCTGTTCTCGCGCCTGGTCAACGAGCAGTACGTGCTGCTGCAGCGGGCCGGGACCGTGCAGCAGACGCTGTCGCGGCTGCTGGTCGAGGGAGCCGGCCTTGACGCCCTGCTGGAGGCGTACGCCCGCATGACCGGCACCAGGGCGCTCCTGTTCGACCCGCACGGCGAGATCGCGGCCGCCGCCGCCGGGGCGGCGGCGCTGCTGGAGCCGCGCGCCGTCTGGGCCGAGATCCAGGCGCTGCGCCCGGAGGGCATCGAGTTTTCGCTGAGCCTGTCGGACGAGGGCGGCAGCCGCTCGCTGCTCCCCATCCTGGTCGGCGGGGGCCCTGCCGGGTTCCTGGTGCTGCACCGGGGCGACCGGCCCGAGCCGTTCCATCAGGTGGTGGTCCACCACCTGGCCACCGCCATCGCCCTCGAGCTGGCCAAGGCACAGGCGGTGGCGATGACCGAGCGCCGCCTGGTCGGCGACTTCCTGGACGCCCTGCTCGGGGGAGAGCTCTCGGGCGAGGAGACAAGACGGCGCCTGCGGTTCCTCGGCCTCGGCGCCTCCCCGGCGATCGCCGTGCTGGTGGCGAGGCGCTGCGAGACCGATCCCGCGGCGCCGGCGGTCGAGGCCCTGCGGCTGATGGTCCAGGACCGGCTGTCGCGGCGCCTTGCCCCCTACGTGTGCAGCATCCAGGAGGACTCGGTGGTCGCCCTGTTCGAGGCCAGCGACCCGGTCGAGGCCCGCGCCGCCGCCGACGCGGTGGCCGAGGCGGTGCTGGCCAGGGGGATGGCCGGCCGGTTCGGGCTTGGCATGCCCGAAACCGACCCCCGCGGCCTGCGCCGCACCTACCAGGAGGCCCAGCTCGCGCTGGAGGCGGCCGGGCCGGCCTCGGCCGGTGCGCAGGGGTACCGGGTCGCCACCGTCGCCGACCTGGGCAGCCACCGGCTGCTGCTGGCCAGGCAGGACGACGCCGCCCTGGAGGCGATCTCCCGCGGCCTGCTCGATCCGCTGCTCGACTACGACCGCCGCCAGCACGGCGATCTGCTGGCCAGCCTCCGGGCCTACCTGGAGCACAACGGCAACTGGGAGGCCGCCGCCAGGGCGCTGACCGTGCATCGGCACACGCTCCGCTACCGCATCCGCCGGGTGGCCGAGCTGACCGGTCGCGACCTCGACTCCGCCGCCGACCGGGCCGAGTTCTGGCTCGCCCTGCAGGCCGCCGACGTCCTCCGCGGCCGGTCAGGCGACGGCGCCTTGGGTTGATACCTACGGTGCCGATCTGGCAGCTCGGCGCGGCGTGCAACGCCGGTTCGTACATGGACGGCCGGGGTTGGGATGCTAGCGTCCCATCGTGCCTGTGTGGTCGAATCGGCGGATCGACCGTGTGCGACGAGGGACGAGGCGATGGCAGACACGAAGGTCAAGGCGGGCGCCCGCCCGATCGTCCCCGACGAGGACGGCCTGGCCGCGATCGAGCTGGTCGGGGTGGAGAAGGTGTTCTCCACCGGAGCCCAGGGCGTCAGGGCCGTCGAGCACGTCGACCTCCGGATCGCCGAGGGCGAGTTCTTCTCCCTGCTCGGCCCGTCGGGCTGCGGCAAGACCACCACCCTGCGGATGATCGCCGGCTTCGAGGAGCCGAGCAGCGGCCAGATCCTGCTCCACGGCCGCGACATGGTCGGCGTCCCGCCCTTCCGGCGCGACGTCAACATGGTCTTCCAGCAGTACGCGCTCTTCCCCCACATGGACGTCTTCGAGAATGTGGCCTTCGGCCTGCGGCGCAAGAAGGTCGCCAAGAACGAGATCGGGCGTCGGGTGGCCGAGGCGCTGGCCCTGGTCGAGCTGGAGGGTCGCGAGAAGCGCAGGCCACGCCAGCTCTCCGGCGGCCAGCAGCAGCGGGTCGCTCTGGCCAGGGCGCTGGTCAACCGGCCGCGGGCCCTGCTGCTGGACGAGCCGCTCGGCGCCCTCGACCTGAAGCTGCGCCAGGCCATGCAGCTCGAGCTGAAGCGGATCCAGCGTGAGGTCGGCATCACCTTCGTGTACGTGACCCACGACCAGGAGGAGGCGCTGACCATGTCCGACCGGCTGGTGATCATGAACGCCGGCCGGATCGAGCAGCTCGGCAGCCCCCGGGAGCTGTACGAGTACCCGGCGACCAGGTTCGTGGCCAACTTCATCGGCACCTCGAACATCCTCACCGGGCGGCTCGAGCGCAAGGGCGACGTCTGGGCGCTTGCCGGGCTGGGGCCCGACGAGCGCGTGCTGGTCGCCGACTCCGGCCGGGTGCAGCCGGGCCAGGAGGTCGAGATCGCCGTCAGGCCCGAGAAGGCCCTGCTCAGGACGGAGAGCGACCCGCCGCCGCCCGACCACTGCGCGCTCCGGGCCAAGGTGACCGAGGTCGTCTACCTGGGCACGTCTACCCAGTACCGCACGGTCACCGACGGCGGCCAGGCGGTCGCCGTGTACCGTCAGAACGCGTCCGCCATCCCCGGCGCGGACGTGCTGGCCGGCCAGGTGGGATGGCTGGACTGGCTGCCCGAGCACTCCTACGTGCTCGGCGGCCGCAACCCCGAGGAGGGAGCAACGCCGTGACCAACCCCCAGCGACCGCTCGACCCTGCCCTGCTGCGCGGGCTGACCATGCCGCGGATCAGCCGCCGCTCGGCCCTTCGCGGCGCCGGGTTGCTCGGCGCCTCGGCCTTCCTGGCCGCCTGCGGCGTGGAGGGGAGCAGCGAGGACGAGGCACCCCAGGCGTCGGGGTTCTGGGCCAGCCAGACCAAGGCCGGCCGGCTCAACTTCGCCAACTGGCCCCTGTACATGGACCAGGAGAAGCAGGGTGGCAAGACCGTGTACCCCTCGCTCCAGGACTTCACCAAGGAGACGGGGATCAAGGTGACCTACAAGGAGGTCATCGAGGACAACGACTCCTTCCTTGGCAAGATCAACCCCTCGCTCAAGGCCGGCCAGGACACCGGCTGGGACCTGATCGTGATCACCAACGGCGGGTCCATCGAGAAGCTGATCCGCCAGAACTTCCTCATCGAGCTCGACCAGTCCAAGCTGCCCAACTTCCAGAAGAACGCCGCCCCGTCGGCCAAGGACCCCAGCTACGACCCGGGCAACAAGTTCTCCCTGCCCTGGCAGTCGGGCCTGGTCGGGCTGGCCTACAACCCCAAGCTGACCAAGCGGGAGATCACCAGCTGGCAGGACCTCAAAGACCCGGCCTTCAAGGGCAAGATCACCATGTTCGGCGACGACACCGACTTCCCGACCTCGGTCATGATCGGGCTCGGCATCGACCCGGCGAAGTCGACCGAGGAGGACTGGAAGCGGGCCGCCCAGGAGGCCGAGAAGCTGCGGCCGCAACTGCGGGAGTTCGTCGACAACTCCGGGATGATCGACGCGATGGCCTCGGGCAACGCCTGGCTCTCCCAGGCCTACTCGGGCGACGTCTACCAGCTCAACAACTCGGGCTCGCCCGACATCAAGTTCGTGATCCCCAAAGAGGGCGCGACCTACTGGACCGACAACATGGCCATCCCCAAGGCCGCCAAGCACCCCCTGGACGCAATCATGTACATGGACTATGTGTACCGCCCGGAGGTGGCGGCCAAGCTGGCCGAGTACATCGCCTACATCACCCCGGTGCCGGCGGCCAAGGAGCAGCTGCAGGCGCAGGCGGCCAAGGCGTCCGGCGAGGAC